>DATBVZ010000134.1:0-3659 GCA_036515095.1 Cyclobacteriaceae bacterium
ACGAATATGTTCAAAGATACCGAATTTTCAGAATACGTGTATAAATAACAATTATTAATTGAGGGCTGCTGGCGATGGGCCTCGCATCCGGAATGGACCCGAATGGCATGAACCGATTTATAGGGCCCGGTACCGATGGACGACAATCCGTGCCGGGGAGTCAGGGAAGTCAGGGAAGTCAATGTGGCTCAAACAGCATGTTCAAATGTGCTCAAAGCCTTTGCAGGAACTTAAATTGTAATGAAATTGACGCCCGGCATTAAAGCCATTGAATGAATTTATCCTACGCTTCAGTCAGGGAACAATTTCGCGAACGTTTTGGATTAGTGCCCGTCTTGTTTCGTGCGCCAGGACGGATCAATCTGATTGGCGAGCATACCGACTATAACGATGGATTTGTTATGCCTGCCGCCATTGACAGGGAAATCGTATTTGCTTTTGCCTTATCCGACGATAGCGCCACAGTTATCCACGCGGCCAACATGAATGAAACCGCGGCTGTCGATCTGGAACATATCGCAAAGGATGAAGGCGGCGGGTGGATCAATTATCTGCTGGGCGTTTTAGACAGGTTGAGATTGCGGCAACCCGGCATTGCTCCATTCAAGTGCCTTTTTTTCGGAAACATACCTACAGGTTCCGGACTTTCCTCCTCCGCAGCGCTCGAGTGTGGATTTGCGTATGGCCTGAATGCACTGAACAATCTTGGAATTCCGGCAATAGACCTGATCCATATCGCGCAATGGTCCGAACATCAGTATGCGGGCGTGCGGTGCGGCATCATGGATCAATTTTCGAGCATGATGGGTAAGAAAGATCATGTTTTCATGCTGGATTGCCGTACCCTCGGGTACCGCTACTTTCCATTTATTCTTAAGGGTTACGAAATCGTCCTGTTTGATACGGGTGTAAAGCATGCACTGGCAAATTCGGAATACAACACCCGGCGCGGGGAATGCGAGGAGGGGGTTCGTATTCTTCAGAAGCTGGATCCTGAAATCAGAAGTTTACGGGATGTGTCAGCGGAAACGGTTGGCAAGTACAAGCACCTTTTTCCGGGTAAGGTATTTGACCGTGTATGGTATGTGACGGGTGAGATCGAACGGGTTCAGGCCGCGGCGGCAGATCTGGAACGCGGTGATCTGTTGGCATTTGGAAAGAAGATGAACGAAACGCACCGCGGTCTCTCCGAATTGTATGAGGTAAGCTGTCCGGAGCTTGATTTCCTGGTAAATGAATCGCTGGCAAGCCCGGATGTGCTGGGTGCCAGAATGATGGGCGGAGGTTTTGGGGGTTGCGTGATTGCTATTATCGGCTCATCCGCAAAACGTCGGATTGAGGAGGAACTATATGAAACGTACAAGCGCGCCTTCGGGATCGAACTTAAAGCATATGAAGTAGCGATCGCAGATGGAGTGGGGAAAATAGAATAACGCCGTTTAACTTTGGTTAGCATCAACGTATGGATAAGGTAATCGTCACCGGTGGATTGGGGTACATAGGATCTCACACAGTGCTGGAGCTGATCCGGGACAAGTTTGAAGTTGTCATCGTCGACAACCTGTCCAACTCCCAAGTGGAAATACTGGACAGGATCGAGATGATCAGCGGTGTCCGGCCTGCATTTCATATGCTGGACGTGAGTGACAGAGACCACGTCAAATCCCTGTTCCGGGAGCATAGGGGCGTTGGTTCAGTGATCCACTTTGCTGCCAGCAAGGCGGTGGGCGAGTCCGTTAAGAAACCGTTGTTGTACTATCGCAACAACCTTGGCTCGATGATCTATCTGGTAGAAGCCATGCAGGAATTCAATGTACCCAATATGGTATTCTCATCTTCATGCACCGTTTATGGGCAGCCCGACAGACTTCCGGTTACGGAAGAGTCCCCTTTCAAAACTGCCGAGTCACCTTATGGCAACACAAAACAGATATGTGAAGAGATTCTCAGGGATTCATGCCGTGCAGACACCGGCATTAAAGGCATAGCGTTGCGATATTTTAATCCGGTTGGTTCCCACGACTCGTTTCTTATAGGTGAATTACCAAGAGGTATTCCCACCAACCTGGTTCCTTTTATCATGAAGACGGCTGCCGGCATACTGCCCGAACTGAAAATATTTGGTGGTGATTACAAAACGCCCGACGGAACAGCCGTGCGGGATTATATTCACATCACGGATCTGGCGAACGCGCACAGGATTGCGCTGCGCAGGTTGTTGTCCGGTAGTCAAAAGCACACCTATGAATATTTCAACCTTGGCACCGGAAAAGGCTTTACTGTTCTTGAAGTAGTAAAGGCCTTTGAACGGGTGAACAACGTTAAGGTCAACTACCGCATGGCCGACAGGAGACCTGGCGATGTCGAACAGATATATGCCGATACTTCATTTGCAAACCGCGAGCTGGGATGGAAGGCTGAACGGGGGCTTGATGAAATGGTACGATCTGCCTGGAAGTGGCAGCAACACCTGATTGCCCACCCGGAGTTGGGAGAATAGGCGGGATTTCGAGAATACGTCATGCTTTCAGATTAGCTTCTGTTTCGTTATATTTAACGAAACCCAGGCTTACGCGTATATGAACATAATCCTCGTCCTTGCAATTGCTTTCTTTGCCCAGGAAGGAACTCCGTTCAAACCGTCCGAAGAGTTTGAACTGAGCATGGATTACGATTTGCGCACCCGCCCGGTTCCTGAGAATTATAAAATTGACTTCGAAGATCGCAGAAAGGGTATTGGTCCGCTGCCGTTCCTGGGGTTGACGCTGAAGGTACTTCAAACCAGGCCAGGAGAAGAACGGATCAGGATAACGGACAATTACAAGGATGTGGTTGCGAGCAAAAAAATCAAGCCGGGGTTCGAATTTTCATTCGAGTTGGGATTCACCGCCGATATGAAGGATCGCGTCAAGGCTCATGAATATACCATTCTATTTCAGACTCCCGACAGGAAGGAGAATATCAGCCGGATCGTTATTCATGTTGCGGAAGACGGTACCTTTCTGGTTAATAACGAAGTACGGGGGAGACTTTGACAGTCTGTAGCGCCATTCATAGAGACATACGGCAGATTATATAACGTTGACCGTTGCCGCAGTCGTTTATAGAATTTATGCGTTACTTTGCGTAAATACAGACATCCATGAGGCGCGTTTTTGCTGCGATTTTACTCTTCCCGCTGGCTTTATTTGCCCAGGCACCCGTTCAGCCTGATGCGGCGCAGATCAGGCTGAAGCTGATGAAGCTGAATTTTCTCGGTTCGGTGCTTTATGTCGCCGCCCATCCCGATGATGAAAACACCCGGATCATTACGTACATGGCCAACGAACGACTGGCCGCAACGGGTTACCTGTCAATGACCCGGGGCGACGGGGGCCAGAACCTGATAGGACCGGAGATCCGTGACGAATTGGGATTGATCCGCACCAATGAACTTCTTGCTGCGCGGAAAATTGATGGCGGAGAACAATTCTTTACGCGTGCTGTTGATTTCGGATACTCCAAATCGGCAGACGAAACGGTCGGGATCTGGGGTAAAAATGAAATCCTGTCCGATGTAGTAAAAGTGTACCGGATGTTTAAGCCGGATGTGGTGCTGACGCGCTTTCCACCCGATGAACGCGCAGGGCACGGGCATCATACAGCGTCAGCAATACTGG
>DATBVZ010000135.1:0-3806 GCA_036515095.1 Cyclobacteriaceae bacterium
AAACCCTGACTAAGCTCGAAGCACATCAATCGTGCGTGAATGTGGATAAGGAGATCGACTTTATCAGGAAACAACTGGTGAAGGAAGTATAGACGTAGCTGACGATTGAGGTCGGATAAATTTGAAAGTGCATTCTGCTAAATTTCACCGCAAAGACGCAAAGACGCTGAGGACCGCAAAGATTAATAAAGGAATCACCAAACAAACGAAACGTTTTGTTGAGCCAATAATAATTCTCTGCGGTCCTTTGCGCCTTTGCGTCGTTGCGGTAAAACTTCAAAGCCTTCCCTGTCAACTATACCCTTACAGGATCGTCAGGCACATCAACCTGCCTGCCCTACTTAAAGGCAGCGCGAGGCAGGCAGGCACATTTTCCGTAACTTGCAGATAAATGAGAATATCTACCGTTTTGGCCGGAATACTCATCATATTGACCGCGGTCTTGCAGATTCAGGATACCTCAGATATGAATGACCCGCATAGTCATACGAATCAACTGATCAACGCAACAAGTCCGTACCTGCTGCAGCATGCCCATAATCCGGTCAACTGGTACGAGTGGGGTGATGCGGCCCTTTCGCGGGCGAAAAAAGAAGACAAGCCCATCCTCGTGAGCATCGGCTACAGCTCGTGCCACTGGTGCCATGTCATGGAACGCGAATCCTTCGAGAACGAGAAGATCGCCGCAATCATGAACGAACATTTTATCTGCATCAAAGTAGACCGCGAGGAAAGACCCGATGTAGACCAGGTGTATATGGAGGCCGTGCAGGCCATGGGACTAAACGGAGGATGGCCGCTAAACGTATTCCTTACGCCGGATCAGAAGCCTTTTTACGGTGGCACCTATTATCCCCCCCAATCCTGGGAGAAGCTGCTGAAAGACATACACGAGACCTACCGGACCCAGCGAAATCAGCTTGAGGCTTCAGCGAGCGAGCTGACTCAACACCTTTCCAAAAGCGACCTGGAACGGTTCAGGACGACCGCTGCTGCCAGCCAGGTCAGCCAGGATGTCAATGCGATCACGAGCAAACTCGACTCCGCCTTCGACACAGTATGGGGGGGAATGAACAGGGCACCCAAATTTGTCATGCCCTCGGTGTGGATGTTGCTGCTCCGGTGCCACCACCTCGCCAATAACAAAGACGTGCTCGATCAGGTCGAGCTGACCTTAAAGAAGATCGCTATGGGCGGGATCCACGATCAGGTTGGGGGCGGCTTTGCACGTTACTCCGTCGACGGTGAATGGTTCGCACCCCATTTCGAAAAAATGCTCTACGACAACGCCCAGTTGATGAGTCTCTACTCCGAAGCGTATGCCATCACGGGCAACAAAGAATATCAACAGGTCGTTGCCGCTATTTATTCCTGGCTCACGCGTGAAATGACCCATCCCGAAGGCGGCTTCTATTCTGCCCTTGATGCCGACAGCGAAGGAGAGGAAGGGAAGTATTACGTATGGTCAAGAAATGAACTTGATCAGTATCTTGGCGGGCAGGCTGCTGTTGTAGGTGAGTATTTTGCCGTAACGCCCGAAGGCAATTGGGAAAAAGGCAACAACATCCTCACGCGCCGGCAGACAGACACGGAATTCCTGAAGGAAAGAAAAATTTCGCCTGAAGCGTGGGAGGACATGCTCGAAAACAGCAGGGAAAAACTACTCAGCGTGCGTGAAGGAAGGAACAAACCCGGACTTGACGACAAGATCATCACAGCCTGGAACGCCATGATGATCACCGGACTTACGGATGCCTATCGTGTTTTCGGAAGATCGGATTACCTGGCGTCGGCCGAAAAGGCTATGCAGTTTCTGGAGGAAAAAGTAAACGATGGTACAATCCTGCACCGTTCCTTCAAAGGTAAGCCATCCGTTACCAGGGGGTTTCTCGACGACTACGCTTTCATGATCCAGGCCTGCATCAAACTCTATGAAGTCACCTTCAACGAAGCATACCTGGAGCGCTCAAAGGAACTGATGGTTTTTGTCATGGACAACTTCTTCGACGAAAAGGAAGGATATTTTTACTATTCCCAGCACGAAGGCGAGGAGCTGATCTCCAGGAAAAAGGAGATCTTTGATAATGTCATCCCCTCCTCCAACTCGGTCATGGCCCGCAACCTGATGGCCCTGGGACTTATCTACGACCAAACCGACTGGGTGACACTGGGAGAGAACATGGTGAGCGCATTATCCGGACTCATCCGCACAGAACCGAATTATATGTCAAATTGGGGAATTGCCCTCCTTGAAAGCAAACAGCCAAGGGCGGAGGTGGTCATCATTGGCCCGGATCATGACAAGCTGCGAAGGCAGTTTCACGGGGGATTCCACCCGTTTGCCATCACCATGGGCTCAGCTGCCGAAAGCAAGCTTCCCCTGCTGGAGGGAAAGGTCGCTCTCGACGGCCTGGCAACGATCTACGTTTGCTTTAACAAGACCTGTAAGCTCCCCGTCCACTCCGTCGCCGATGCGGAAAAACAGATGAAGGTCGTGGCAATAGAATTCAACTAATCGTTGATTTTGGAGAAATTTTGATGAAAATCGATTTCCAATGTTAAGAAATTGTTAAGTTTTACCTGGAAATCCTTCCGCGACTTTGCTTCGGATTTGAGGGAGAATGAGGCGATTTTGGTCACGGAACAGGGAATCATGCCTGGATTCAGAGGCTTTTCTATTCATGCACGACCCATATTCCGAAATTTGGGTGGCGAAACAACCCATTTATCAAAAAAGTAGTTTTGATGACGAAATTCCGCCTGGGGTTGCACGAAGCCCGGCATCCCCGCCACATCCGAATTCTTCATTAATTTGCATCGAATGGCAGGATTTATGGATCACTGAAGTGATCTGAACATAAAAAGAAATTGGCCTGACGGATTAACAGCATCGGCCAAACGAGTAGCTTAGTTTAGTAGAGTAGAAGGCCGCCTCCTGGTTAGAGGCGGTTTTCTTTTTTGGGCTCCTCTGCAAATGCTCCATTGACCTTAATCAACCGGGTGAAGCAGCGTATCTACCGGATTGAAGTCCCGGAATTTCATAAATTCGCATAAATGTCTTCCTGCCTTGAACACATATGCTTTTTCTTTTCTTCATCTTTAGCTATTCGGCCCTCGTGGCGCAGGACCTTGATCCAGGGTTTTATCTCACCCAGACAAAGACACCCGACTGCAAAAGAACAATTAAGCTGTCTGCCAGGAAAAAAGACTTCCTTTGCCTTACGGAAAGACCGATCATATCAACGGATCAGTTTATTGGCCTCAGCGGTATAGAAACCAACACCATCCTGGGAATAAATTATACCGACCTGACGATAACCGAAGACGCCACCAAGGTACTGAAGGCGCTGTCTGCTACACTTCGGAGCTCCACCATGGTGCTTATCCTTGACAACCGGCTAATGGGCATCCTGAACTATAACGACGATCCCTTCGTCCGGCAAAACCAGATCCGGATCTCTGTCAAATTCCATGAAGGCAGCATGGCAGAAGTTCACAGCCACCTGAAGGCTATTGTGGAGAAGAACGCAAGGAGGGCCCCCTAGAGGGGAGGGGTGTATAAGGTATAAGGTATAAGGGTATAGGGGTATCACTGTTGTCCGGAGAACGAGTCAAAGTGTGAATCAAGGAGCAGAAGCAGGTGCAAAAAGTAGGCAGTAAGGCAGTAAGGCAAAGCAAACGATGAAATTCCTGTTATTACTGTCGATGAAACAATTGGTATTGTGTCAATATCTTCGGTCCGCGGCCCCAGCGGGGCCATATGTTTGTAGCTTGGGGAGTTGGGGGGGCGCCATGGATGATATTAA
>DATBVZ010000136.1:0-8108 GCA_036515095.1 Cyclobacteriaceae bacterium
TACCCCACTTATAACCCTGGATACGCAAGCCGTTAAGGTCAACTTGAAATTTCTCCGAGGAATTCAAAAAGTCGGCATGGTGGGACTTGAGTTTCGGGCGGACCGGATAGCAAAACAAATTGAAAGCACGGCGGGCAGCCGGACGGGGGGCAATCATTGCGAGTCCGTTAAGGCAGAGACCCAGTGACCGTAGGATTATATTTTTCATTGGCTATCTTTTTTTGTAGATACCGTTTGGTATCTACCTGTAACAAAAAAACTATATCTCAATTTCCCTGAGTTGCGTCTCCAGGTGTTTAATGATTCTTCTGATGTCTTCATTATTCTCCTGCAGTTTACCCATCATGATAGCGCCCTCGAGGGATGCGATGATCAGTGTTGCGTACAAGTCCGTGTTTATTCCGGGCCTTATCTGTTTATGCCTGACCCCGTTCTCCAGAACAGTTACGATGGACTTCCTCAATACGACCAGTATCTTCAGTGCCTCTTTTTTCAGAACCGGACTGGCGTCATCGGATTCGATGGCTGCGTTCATCAGAGGGCACCCACCTTTTAACGGCGGATCGGTAATGTAGGATTCGAAAAAACGGAACATTGCACGAAGCTTGGTGCCTGCTGTAGTTTCGGGCTTGATTACCGCCCGCATCTTACCATAGAGGACCTCTGCCATTTCAGAAAGCGCGCGGCGTTCAAGATCCTCCTTGTTCCTGAAATGCTTGTATATCGCCCCTTTTGTGAAGCCCGTAGACCCGGTGATATCGCTTATGGATGTGGCCTTATACCCGTGGGTATTGAACAATATTCCTGACTTCTGCAGGATCCTGCCTCGTGTGTATTCCGGGTCGCGCATGCCCAAAGATACCGATCGGTATTCACAAATACCAGCCTTTACGAAGAAACCTTCAAGTTCAAAAAATCAGCTAATTGTCACGGACGAAAAGAAGGACCTCGCGGCCCTCATTGCAGGTAATATTGAGGGAGTTCCTGGATATTTTAACGAAATCAGCCTGCGATATCCTGTTTAATATCGCCGTATTCCATTCGTCTGCCGTAAACGTATTGCCCAGGGAGGTAAAGGTAAAACTGTTCCGGGGGCCGATCTCGTAGATTCCCATGACGGGGCCCCGGACCGAATCGCTGGTTATGGTCCCAGCCCTGCCGTCATCCGAGAAAGTAAGAACAATAGAGCGGCCCTCGCTCAGAAATTGCCGGTCTGCCATTCCCGTCTGCACATTGTAGTAATGGGCAAGCTTCCATTTCCCATTCAGGGACACCGTTTCCTCTTCGCACGATGCGATCAGGGAGACAAGTATAATCAGCACAACGATCTTTTTCATGGCCATTTCATGGAGACAACCTGTAAAGATAAGGGAAGTTGTTCAGACAACAAAGTCAGTCTGTCTGGTTCACCCTGGGACACTAACCGTTAGAAGCTCATGACCCGGCACGGCAGTAAAACAAATACCCCGGAAAAATCGGCCGGGGTATTCACTTGGATGTCTGTACTCAGATCTTGGAGGTCAGTTCCTTACCTGCCTTAAAGCGCGCCACTTTTTTCGCTTTGATCTTAATGGCTTCGCCGGTTTGAGGATTGCGACCTACACGAGCTGCTCTTTTGGAAACAGAGAATGTTCCAAACCCAACAAGTGTCAACTTGTCCCCTTTCTTAAGCGTCTTGCTTACGCCTTCAAAAAATGAATCCAGGGCAGCACCTGCCTGCGCCTTGGTGATGCCGGCATCCTCGGCAATCTTGGTAACTAATTCAGCTTTGTTCATAAATGTTTATTGATAAATACCGGGTCGCAAAGTTATACGCTTTTTGATTTGAACCAATCTTTTTGATTCGAATCAGTCAATAAATCCCAACAAATACAAGGCTTTAGCGAGGGTGAATGTAAAATAGTTACAAACACAAGCACCGGCTTCCAACCAGAACTCCGGTGTCCACGCAGGCATCAACCCATTACAACTGCAGCGGATGGCCACGGCACAACTCACATTGTCTAACTGCCGCTCACCTGGAAATACGGTGGTGCCCGTCAATTAGTTAACCATTTCGTCGGGGGTTTTCCAGCAATCTCCTACCTTTGACACGAGGGCTGGCTATTGTCACACGTATGAACCATCTTCCTGCTCTCGCATGTTAATTATCAAAATTCTCATCCCTATGCAAATCACAAAACACAAGGTCGCCGGTATACATTATACCCTTAAGGACAACGAAGGAAATGTATTGGACTCCAGTGAAGGGCGAGATCCGCTGTATTACATCCAGGGCATCGGAAATCTTATTCCGGGTATGGAAGAGGGCCTTGAGGGAAAGGCAAGCGGTGACAAACTGAACATAAGGGTTGCTCCTGCGAAGGGCTATGGGGAATTAAATCCGCAACTCATTCAGCAAGTTCCGATTGAAGCGTTTGGTGGCCAGGAAGTGAAGCCCGGCATGCGTTTCAGTACAAACCGTGGTGAAACAGTTACCGTTACCGATGTAGGTTCTACAACCATAACGGTCGATGGCAATCATCCGCTGGCGGGTGTTGAATTGAATTTTCATGTAGAAGTCATGGAGGTTCGAAATGCAACCGATGATGAATTGCAGCACGGGCATGTGCACGGCCCGGGCGGACACCAACATTGACCGGTCAGGCGCAAATTATTGAAGATCCAGCAAGGCTGCCCTGACAAGCAGCCCAAACGCTGTTGCGCGGGTTAGTCTTCGGAGTGCTCTGGATGTACTTCCTTTTCGGTGAGGATGGGTTTCTTGTTGTAATACTCTACTTCAGGCACAAACCCCAAATGTATTTTCAGGCGGTTCAGATCGGGTTTCACAACCTTTACATCGTATCCGTCCTCCTCGAGAATGCCCTTCATTTCCTCCGCCCGTTCGCTGGTCTTGTACACGATGCTCATCTCCCGCGCAAAAACCGGGAAGCGTCCTTTGCGGTTCTCAACATCCTTGAAATTATATCCGGCAAGAAACAATTCCGAATTCTTTTCCTGTATCCTGAAGAGGCCCACATGGACTGACTCCTCCATCACTCCCAGAACTTCACTTCTAGTGCCGGCAACTTCGTGTGTCAGCTTGAATATCTTTTTCGTGTTGCCCTGATGCGACTTATCAAGAAAAATGAGGTCAAAGTTCTTGACATACGCCGCCACACTAATTGCCTGGCCGATAACGATCATTGGGTTTTCCGCATCGCCGGTGAGTTCCACATCCAGATTTTTCGAAGAAAAGAATTCCCGGAGTCTGTTGTTTCGCTTCTCCACAATCGCTTTCATCTTGCCGTCAAGGGGACGGTTAATTCGAAGTTTCATAGCACAGCACTTGTTTAACTACTTCCAGTAAAAGCTAGGATGGTTGAATTTTGTTCATTGCATTCGATAAAATCACCTGCAAAATCACCTTCAAACTGAATAAGCTGAACCGTGGCCTTTTTTTACCGATTCCGAATGGAAAGTATCGCTTCCGAGAGGTTACCAAAATTAAGCAATTCCATCTGAAGTAACACCAACAGGGATCGCTTTTCTCGCTGTGTGGAAAAAGTCATCCACAAACTGTGGTGACGTAAACTTTTTGGAGAGCTGCGGCATCTTCGGTATACGTTGTATATACAAGGTGCGGCGGTATAAAGGGATAGACGTATAGAGGGAAGGAATGGTAAGGCAAGGAAATAAAAGATTGCAGGGCGCGTTTGATTAGGGATATTTGCGGGCTCGGAGGGATTCAAACCCCCAACCTTCTGATCCGTAGTCAGATGCTCTATTCAGTTAAGCTACGAGCCCCTTTATCTTGAAATTAGTGCGCTGGCGCCGATTTTTGGACTGCAAATGTAAATAATTAATCCGCTCGACCAAAGAAAATGGTTTGGCTCTGCAAACAAAAAACTTATTTTTGGGGCTCAATTAACGGACTTCCCGCCTTATGATCAAAACGCTATTCACTGCTTTCCTGTTCCTGGCATTCATCGTTAGCAAACAAGCTATGGGGCAGGATGCAGTCCCGCCTCCCGAACCCAGGCCAAAGGGATTGCCCGACATCCCCGGTTCAATCGTTTTGGAATTTGGCTTTAATCAACCCCTCGATGCGCCGGATACGTTTGATATCGGCTTCTGGGGATCGAGGTCAGTCAATGTGTATTACCAGTTAGACAAGCGGATTGGAAGTTCAAAATTCAGTGTTCATCCGGGTTTCGGCTTTAGTCTGGAAAGGTATAAGCTGAAGAATAACTATACGCTTGCCGGCACAGCGGAATCAACCGCGCTGGTACCCGCCGCCGATTTCTATGCGGGCGTTAAGAAGTCAATGCTGATCACCAATTTTGTGGAAATTCCTGTTGAGATCCGCTTCAGCACCAAGCCCGATGATCCGGGCCGGAGTTTCAAAGTATCCGTTGGCGGACGCGTCGGTTATCTGTTCGACTCATTTGTCAAGATCAAGTACAGCGAAGACGGCGAGACCCGTAAGGTCAAGGACAAGCAGAATTTTAATCTGAGTAAACTGCGGTACGGCGCGTTCTTCAAATTAGGAGCGGGCAATATTGGTATCGTTAGCTACTATAATCTCTCAACCCTGTTCGACGAAGGAGAGGGCCCTGAAGAAACGGAAATGAGTAATTTCACGATCGGGATCTCCTTATCCAGCTTCTGAGGCATTCAGAACATTACGAGAATTGAAATAAAGCTGATCGTAAACCCGGAAAGCGCTCCTGCCAGTATCTCCCTCGGGGTGTGTGCATTTAACTGAAGCCGGGAAGACATCACCGCCCCCGCAATCACCAAACATCCAATCGTGGCGTAGAGAAGATCATTGTCCTGCGTGGCATTGTTCAGCGGTATGAATATTCCGAGCATTCCGCAAATCGCCAGGCTATGCACACTTATCTTGTAGACAAACGTGACCAGTGTAGCGCCCAAAACCAGAAAATCCATGATCAGCAAAAACCGGAAAATATTGTCGCGGTAACTGATCCCGAATTTCCAATAGAAGAGGTACGTCATGATCAGGTAAAAAAAGGAGATGAAGATAAAGGGTACCAGGCGATCACGACGGTCCGGCATGGCCAGAGAAGGGATCGTACCAAAAACCTTAAAAACAAAAATGTTTATCGCCGGAAGGAGAAATGTAACAAGAAAAATAAGCATAAGGAATCCGGGAAAGATATCGGCGCGTATCGGATCAATCGCCGAAGGAAAAGAAAGCATGAGAACACCGCAAAGATAAGTTCCCATCAACAGCGGATGAAATACTACGGAGATGATCCTGGCCAGTAGATTCACCTTACAATTCTTTTCTCAGGCGGGCGACAGGTATGTTGAGTTGTTCGCGGTACTTGGCTACCGTCCGCCGGGCAATGTTATAGCCCTTATCATTGAGTATCTTTTCCAGCTTGTCATCGGAGTAGGGCTTGTTCTTGTCTTCGCTTTCGATGATATCCTTGATTATTTGCTTCACCTCACGGCTGCTTACCTCCTCGCCCGTATCCGTCGTGATGCCTTCAGAGAAAAAGTATTTTAACGGGAAGATGCCAAAATCGGTTTGAACGGCTTTGCTGCTGGCTACCCTTGAAACCGTAGAAATATCCATGCTGATCATATTGGCGATATCCTTGAGGATCATCGGCCGGAGCTTGGTTTCGTCGCCCTCCAGGAAAAAATCATACTGAAAGTCGACAATAGCCTTCATCGTTTTCAGCAAGGTTTGCTGGCGTTGCTTTATGGCATCGATAAACCATTTGGCCGCATCGAGCTTGTGCTTGACGAAAGTCACTGCCTCTTTCAATTTCTTGTCTTTCTTGTCGCTCTTATCATACGCCTTGAACATTTCGGAGTACGAGCGGCTCACCCGAAGTTCGGGCGCATTGCGGCTATTCAGGCTGAGTTCAAGTTTCCCGTTATTTGACGTCAGGATAAAATCGGGAATGATATACGAGTTCTTCGCCATGCTCGAACTGCTTCCGCTTCCCGGCTTAGGATTCAATTTGATAATAAGGTCAATTGCATCCCGTACAAAATCCTCGTCTTCGGTATCCAGTTTCTTCTGGATTTTGCTGTAATGCTTTTTTGTGAACTCGTCAAAGCAATCCGAGATAATTTTCTTTGCAACAGCCACATCAATGTCGTGACCGTTGTCCATTCTGTCCAACTGCAGCAGCAGGCATTCCTGCAGGTTTCTTGCAGCAATACCCGGCGGATCGAAGGACTGGATCTTTTTCAGGACTTCCTCAACTTCTCCGAGATTCGTTTCTATTCCCTGGGAAAACGCCAGGTCGTTAACAATGGCTTCCAGGTCACGGCGAATGTACCCATCCCCCTCGATACTTCCCACAAGCTGTTTCCCGATTGAATACTGCGGTTCTTCCAGGCCGAGAAAATCCAACTGGTCCATAAGCTGCTCATGAAGGGTGGAGCCCATGGGTATGGGCATTTCCTTGTCATCCTCTTCATCCCCATCACCCTGCATCTTGTACCCGGAGTAGTCGTCATCGTGCAAGTAGTCTTTAATATCCAGCTCTTCATCGGTGGCGGTATCACGTATTTCTTCCTCCATTTCGGGCGGGTCATCCGGATGTTCATCCTCCCCCTCCTCCAGGGCGGGGTTTTGCTCCAGTTCCTCTTCAATCCGGGCCTCAAGCTCGGCAGTGGGCACCTGCAGTAGCTTGATGAATTGAATTTGCTGGGGAGAAAGCTTCTGCTGTAGAGACTGGCTTAGACCAAGCTTTTGCATTCAAAAAGTGCGTTTTTTAAGCTTGACAAAGCTACAATTTAAGGGGCATTTCTGAAAACACAATTTTCGTTCCAAATTAATCAGAAGACTCAGAATGCAGTGGAAATCTTTGGACATAATATCCAAATTGCCGTTTTTTGCGCCCTTCACCTCATCTCATCCCAACGATGAAGCGTTACAAAATTAAGGACCTGCTGAAACTTCAGCCCGCGGGCCAAAAAGTTACCGTCATGGGCTGGGTCAGGACGTTCAGGAACAACCAATTCATTGCGATCAATGACGGGTCGACTATTCATACGTTGCAGGCCGTCGTCGATTTCACCGCAACAGCCGAAAGCGTGCTGAAGCGTATTACCACCGGCGCGTGCATCAGCATAAAGGGCGAATTCGTACCGTCTCCGGCCAAAGGGCAATTAGCAGAGATCAAGGTATCCGAACTGAGTATCCTGGGAGACAGCGATCCGGAAAAATTTCCGCTCCAACCCAAGCGGCACTCGCTGGAATTTCTGCGTGAAATCGCTCACCTTCGGCCACGCACCAACACGTTCGGTGCCGTAATGCGCGTCCGCCATGCAATGGCATTTGCCGTTCACAAGTTCTTCAACGACCTCGGATTCGTGTACGTACAAACACCGATCATCACGGGTTCTGACGCGGAAGGCGCCGGGGCAATGTTCCGGGTCACCACATTGGATGCAAATAATCCGGCCCGAAACGAAGCAGGCGAAATTGACTTCAAAGCCGATTTCTTCGGAAGGGAAACCAACCTGACTGTTTCGGGCCAGCTTGAAGGAGAAACCCATGCACTGGCACTTGGAGAAATATACACGTTCGGCCCCGCGTTTCGCGCGGAGAATTCCAATACGACGCGCCACCTGTCTGAATTCTGGATGATCGAGCCGGAAATGGCGTTCTATGACCTGCAGGATAACATGGACCTGGCAGAGTCGTTTGTAAAATACCTATGCGAATACGTCCTTACGCATTGCACTAACGACCTTGCCTTCCTGGACAAACGCGCCGCAGAAGAAGAACAATCCAAACCCAGAGAACAGCGCAATGAAATGGGATTGACAGAACGACTTCGCTTTATTACCAGCAACGACTTTGAGCGGTTAGCCTATACGGACGCAATCGACATTCTCCGGAACTCCAACCCGAATAAGAAGAAGAAGTTTCAGTTTCCTGTGGATGAATGGGGTGTGGATCTCCAATCGGAGCACGAACGATACCTCGTGGAAAAGCATTTTGAGAAGCCGGTGATCCTGTACAACTATCCGGCTGACATCAAGGCATTCTACATGAAGCAAAACGAGGATGGCAAAACCGTTGGCGCAATGGATGTATTGTTTCCCGGCATCGGCGAGATCATCGGGGGATC
>DATBVZ010000137.1:0-8332 GCA_036515095.1 Cyclobacteriaceae bacterium
GGTTGATGAACTGAAGCACGTCGTTCTCGTAGATGAACTCTCCCGCATAATCAGTTCGCTTCATTGATCCGGCAAAGTCCACTTGTTGCCCAAGCTTCCGGCCCATTGCATCATATATATACCGGACGGTATTCCCACCCCGGGTGACCAGCTCAGGCAGGTTCAGGAAGTTGTGGGTAATATTGGACGTGATACCCTTGTTTTTGTCGGTCCACATATTGCCGTTAGGATCGTAAGTGTAATCGTTTCCACTGGTATTACCGTCCAGGAATCCTTTGACCTTGTCGGCAGCTGCGGCCGCGTCTGTCACATACAATAACTTGTTACTGGCCGTCGCCCCGGTTCCATAGTTGTAGGCCAGGTTGTCAATGACCACACCATCATCGCCCTTCCTCTGTAGGGTCTTGATGTTTCCGTTCAGGTCATAGCTTAATCCGTTCTCATCGAACTGCCCGGTCACCCACGTGCCCAACGTCGTTGCCTGTTTATGGGTCGCGGCCGTAAGCCGGTTCATCGGATCATATGCGAAATTGTAGGCCATGGCCTTGATCGTCCCAAATCCCTGGTTAACGCTCCATTTGGCTCCCGAGATATTGCCGTTGTACTGTGCCGTATTCCCCGTTCCCAGGGCATCCTGGTAGGCCAGGTTCATCCCGAAATAATCGCCCGTCTCGTCATTGGTTCCGGCGTCAGCGGCAAGCTCCGCATTGTTGATGGAGGTCATCCAACCCCGGATGTTATAACGGTAGTCCACCGACTGTAGCGCATCGCTTGCATTTACCTGCGTGCTGTGCAGCTTTTTGTCTACCCGTTGCCCGAGCTCGTTGTATTCATTGTAGGTTAGCAGGATCTCGGGCTGTAAGTCGACCTGATGCCAGGTATGGGTAAGACGTCCTGCGTGGTCGTAAATATAGCGGCGGTTGATAGTCCTGGTCGTCGTGCCAAATGAACTGCGGACATTTATCAGGGTTGAATTGGGGGAATAAAAAGCGACGTCCACCATTAGCGCCGGTGTGGACGCCGCGGTGACAGTTCGTTTTAAGACATTATTGTGATAGTACTTTATGCTGGTACCATTCCGTTCGATCTTCAATACGTCCATTGAACTATAGGCACCGAATGTTCCACGGGGTGACCCGCTTTCGTATATGCTCAGTACCCCGGTACTATTGAGATATCACGCAAAATCGATTGTATTATAATGGGTATTGGTATTCTGATCAGAAAAGCCGATCATTCTGGGTAGATTTGTTTCCGATACCTCAAGTTCCATCCAGCCATTCGTGCTGGCGGCAAGCTTCTGGACGGATGCCGCCCCGGAGGTCCCCCAGCCTGTGCCGGCTGCAGTTCGAATGAGCTTATTACCCTCTTCCTTCACACCCACCTTGGCGGTCCAGGTTACATCGCGTTCGACGTGGGTAGTTCTATTTTTCAGCACACGGCCCGCAAAGTCGTACAGGTTGGAGGTCCTATCAGTACCGCCTTTATAGTTGTCCGTCAATACCTGGATGACCCGCTGGTTGTCATCGTAATAGCTTACGGATTTGAGCCAGGTATAGCCTCCTGCCACGCCCCCGTCCAGGACCTTCACTTTTGTTCCTGCTACCTGTCCTGTAACTCGCACATTCTCCGTCGCTGGTTGGGAATACACCACTCCATTTAGTGTCTGGTTCAGGCCATCATTTACATAGGTATACGTTCCGATCCAGGTCGAACGAAATGCATAATTGTCATAATAGGTAACCGAGAGATAACCTGTGATACCTGTCTGTGGGAAGGATGCTTTGTCATAACCATGCGCATTCCCTGTTACGCTGCCCACATAGCTTTCGTACCATGCCTGCGAGCCGCTCAGGTTGGCATAGTAAGTATCCACAGCGGTCTGCATCTGGGCCGGCGTGTCGCTGCTGGTATGAATGCCGGTGAGCACTGGCCTGTTCAGGTGATCGTACTTGGTAAAGGTCCAGTACTTGGTGGCCCCGCTGCGCTGGTTGCCGTCCTGGGTCATAACCAGACGGTCTCTATTGTCGTAAACCATGTAAACCGGCTCAGCGCCAGGAACTTGCTTTAGTATCATGCGTTTTCGCGAGTCATACGCGTAGCAGAATGCCCAGCGCTTAAGAAAGGCATCCTTAGTGGCATCTGTAGCCCCAGCCTGGTAAAATTCCGTCGCCAGCCGGGCGACGGCTTCTGGCGGAATCACGCACACAAGATTTCCAAAGCCATCGTAGATGTAATAGGTTTGTGCCCATTGGCTGGAAGGTGCCTGGACTATCTTTAGTATGACTTTCCCCTGGCGGTCTTTAAATTCGATCACTTCGTTGTGGTGTTCATCCTTGGTCTTATTACGAAATAACTGACTGGCGGCGTGATAGACAGGCGATGCTGCCGTCCCCGCATTGACTAGCCCGAATGGGTAGGTACCCGTTGGATTGGTAAAGGACCACTTCAGCACCTCGGAGGTGACATTGGTTTCATAAGCAAACTTTACTGTACGGTCAGTTGACGTGTAGGAGTCAGTCCCATCCGGCTGCCATGGTGTTCCTGGCGCTCCTTGTTCAATGACGCGATTAAGCGGACTGGCTTCAAATACAGTTTCACTCAGCGGCTTGGCATCGTCAGCAACCTTGTCTCCTGCTCCATTCGTGTAGTACAGGTTATGCGGTGAACCTGTATAGGTGGTTGTGCCTAGTGGGTTGGGTTTGTACAGGCCATTTGTTTCACTGGTGGCATAGGGCAGGTATTTTTTCTCCTCCCGTCCATAGACATCATAGATTGCGGGTTGAACGACATCATACTGATCGGGTGAATGCTGCCTCATTACGGTCTGCATGGATCTTCCCAGTCCGTCAAAATAAGCGTAGGTAATTTTCCGTTCCCCAACTAGAGAAGCGTCCAGTTGCGTCTGATTCGTAATTCCGCGCTTAATTACCTCTATAGTCTTTACATAGTTTTTGTCCAGGCTGGCACCAACAATGACGTTGCTACTTGCAGAACTTCCTGTGGCATTAGTGGCTCTAACGCGGAAATAGTAGGTCCTGAGTTCCGTGAGGCCACTGACAACCTTACTGGTGCCGGTAACCGTCAGATTGTTATATCCTGTCATAAACGATGTGAATTCACCGCTCGTCGAGACGTCCAGGCGATAACCGGTCACCCCGGTTACTGCCATCCAGTTTGCCGTAAACCCACTGGACGTTATCGAGGTGGAAGCAAGCGCAACCGGAGCATCCGGTAAAATCAATTTTGAAACTGTATTGGAAGAAACCGATTGCGTTTCCTCAGCATTAACTGCCCTGACGCGGTAATAATAGGTGGTATTGTCTGCCAGGCCGACCACATCGGTGCTCGTACCAATGACTTCTTCTCCCAGGTAGCCGGGCACAAATGTTGAAAAATTACTTACGGTCGATACATCGAGTTTGTAGCTGCTGGCGCCTGGCACGCTGTTCCAACTGGCCTTAAATGAAGTGTTGCTAACATTGGTTGCGGCAGCCGCCACGGGAGCGGTCGGGGCCGTAAGTGCCGATCCGGTCATTGAATTTGAGGAAGTACCACTGCTGTTTACAGCCCGCACCCTGAAGTAATAGGTTGTGTTCGCGGCCAGACCTGAAACGGCGGAAGTGGGAACGGACACCGAAAGGTTATTATACCCCGACACGTAGCTCGAGAACGAACTATTGGTGGAAACATCCAGACGATAGCTGGTTGCGCCGGGACTGGTTCCCCAATTAGCCGTAAACGATGTAGCTGTTATCGACGCGGGTGGCCCCACCGTTGGCGGGGCAGGTATGGTGATCAGGTTGATCACGTTTGAATAACCCGTCGTCCATCCGCTATTCTGTGCCCTTACCCGGTAGTAATAAGTCGTCCCGCCCGAGAGCCCGGTCACGTTCGCGCTGGTCCCTGCCAGATACGCGGGGTTATAGCCCGGAAGGAAGGTTGAAAAATTGCTTGCTGTGGATACGTCCAGCAGGTACTGGGTGGCTCCGGTCACGGTACCCCAGTTGGCTGTGAATGAATTTTCCGTAATGTTGGTGGCTGCACTGACCGTGGGCGGAGTTACCAGGGTGGTAACCGTTATGGTGCTGGAATTTCCCGATGTTCCCGAACTGCCTACCGCCCTAACGCGGTAATAGTACGTGGTGTTGCCATTTAACGGGAATACCAATTCGGTGGTCTCTGAAACTGACAGGTTATTATAAGAACCCACAAAACTTGAAAAATTACTTACCGTTGAGACGTCCAGGCGGTAGCTGGTCGCTCCTGATACGCTATTCCAGTTGGCTGAAAAGGACTGGTGTGTAACGCCCGTCGCGGCTGTCGCCGTTGGAGCGGCGGGTGCAGTTGTCGCCGATATCGTTCCTGAATTTGGAGACGTTCCCCCGGAATTCTGCGCCCTCACGCGGTAATAATAAGTAGTGTTTCCACTCAATCCTGTGACTGATTTGGAACCACCTGACACAAAGAGATTACTATAGCCCGAAACAAAGGATGAGAAATTACTTACCGTGGAGACATCCAGTCTGTAATTCGTTGCGCCTGATACGCCGGACCAGTTTGCAGTAAAAGAATTTGAAGCAATTGATGTTGCAGCATTGGCCGTAGGTGCAGCCGGGGGTGGTGCAGTAATATCTATATTTAATTGAGCCAGCGGTTGACCCATGTCAAAGAATACAATGAGATCGGAACCTACTGAATTCCAGGTAATGCTGGCATAGTAGGTGGATCCACTTTGCCACTGAGAGGTGATGGTACCTCGCGGAATGTTCAGGTACCAGCTTGGACCGAACACCACCCCGTTGTTGTAGGAGTAGGTATGGCTGCTTCCAACCGTCACTGCGGAGGGCCCGGTGATTTGGGCCAACACGGAGCCTGATCCGGTTAGGAACAGAAGCAGGAGTAAGGTGTGAATGGAGGGGGGTCTTTTCATGGATTTACATTTTCGTATAAGAATCCACATTGAGTATCAGGTGCGGTGTTTGCTTGTCGGGCTGTATAAAGTCCAGCACGACGGTTATACTTCGCCGCTGCCGGGATATACGGATAGTGCCATCGATATCTTTGCACGCCGCCCGATATACCAACTCACCATCTTGATCTGCATCGGTCCACTTACCTTCCACGGACCTTACCTCAAAGTAGTATTCACGATCCACGCCTGTCTGTATCCATTTAAAGCCACCACCGGCGTAGCTGATGAATTGCCCGCTGATATTCAGCTTTTCGCTTCTTACCTGATTCTGAATATCAACGTATTCCCACTTAATAGTATCCGTCTCAGGGTTAGCTGTTTTCTGGGCTGCTGTCACGATGGGTGCAAGAACAAGGATGACGACAAGTCTCATGGATAAATATTTTTTCATCGGGGTAACTTTTCTGTTAATTATCTATTCAATTGGCTTTATAGTGATACTCTTGCGCCTTAGCAATGTTCCCGTCTTTGTCCTTAATATGTTTCAAACGGCCAAAGTCATCGTAACTATAGTAGATTGTGAAATTGTTAGGGTCAGTGATGGATGTAAGGCCATTTACAGGATCATAGGTATAGGTGGTCATTCTGGCGTTAACGGGATAGATCCTCAGTTCATCAATAAGGGCAGTAACGCTTCCGCTCATTTGAAAAGTAACCGTCGAGGTTACGTTGACTTCCTTCTCGTAGAAAATCCAGCCGTTAGCATCTGGGGCAGAAGTCCTGATTGTTGTAATAGTGCCGCCACTCAACGTTATGGCTGTGCCTTTCGTCCCCATACGTAGCTGTACCATAGTTCCAATTGCCTTTCTCCGCAGATTCAAAGCTGGAATATGCTACATTGGTTACAGTTGCATTCTCTACTTTTGCAACCGGGTAGGTATTGTTGTAACCCCACAGGTAACTTGTGTTAACATCATTCACCTTTTGTACCCGATTTATGTTCTTTGACGTGCCGTCATAAGCAATATCAGTCTTTTTGTTATAGCCTGAGGGGACAATAGTGTTTGGTGAATGTACCGGTGGCGTATCGGGTGTATCTGACTCATATGAAAAAACTTCTACCGGGTTGCCATTGTCGTTCAGTCTGCTCACCTGTCCCGAGATGATTTTCTGATTCCGATAGGTTTCCGTCTTGATGGGTATACCGATGATGTTCTTTTGTTTGAGCGTGGCGATATCTTCTACATTGTTGTAGTCGGCCGTGTACCAGTAACGCGTTTCAAGGGTATCTCCGGAATAGTTGATCGTTTTTTGGTTGGTAAGTTGTTGATGTTGGGGACCAAGGTTCAGGTACCCGTATTCAATCTGCGTAAAAATAAATTTCGACGGGTCGGTGGAGGAATACTGTGTATCGCTTGAAGATACAAGCTTCTTGACCCCGGAGTGAATCGGATAATCAAAGAAGTAGAATACATCAAATGTCAGGGACGTCAGATTAGTGGGCGTGCATCCTTCAAGGCTTACCTTCCACCCAATCTTAGTGCTGTTGGCGCTTACTCCGATCAGTACGGCAGGGGAATGGCTTTCTTCCTTGACTTTCGTGCTTGTGCCTTTAAAGATGCCCGTCCATACCTGGTCCCCTCCGCGCCAACTTTCATTAAGCTGCAATTCGCCATTGTTGTAGGCCTGGTCGGTTCCAATAAAGGTGTCTTCCTCCACACCGAACACAAATACCTGCTTTCCGTTTGGCGCCCCGGCGTTGTTTTCGTAGACCGTTACCTCGTCGTAAACAACAGGCGCGCCATTCAGTGAACTTAACTCCAATGCGGGCCTTCCGGAGATGTCGAGGCGTTTTCCCAGACACCCAAGCTGACAAGTACATCCTGATCCGACGCAGGGTATGTAATAATGCTCTATATCGATCTCCTGCTTAAAGCTGTTTAGCCCATACTCCGGAATTAACGATGTGCCAATGCCGGACTCACCCGGTCCATACTTGTATGTTCTCGTTACCGGACTCGTCCCGGGCCCATCGTAGTCGCGTATCCCCTTCACGCGAAGTCCTCCTGCCACCTTTGTTGTTCCCTGGGTGCTTTGCTCCCAATAAACAGTGGCCTGAGAAAATGCGGCCCCATTGAACTGGGGAGAATTCGAATTTCCCTTTGATTTGACGGTGAGCTCATAAGTAGTCCCGGCAAGCAGGTATACCCAGAAGTCTTTCTCCAAATGCGGTTCAAATGGGTTATAGGTATAGGGTTGATATATGTGCTCGAGTAGAGTAGGTCCATTTTGCTTTTTAACAGACACTCTTGAGAAATAAGGATCACCATCGGTTACGTCGGAACAGTATGTGTAGACCCGCGCCCATCCTGCATCTGTAGGGGTAAACGTAACCGTTTGCTGAAGCAAATCGGTCGTATTCCCCATTTGGCCGGCCGATGCCGATGTATTGTGCTGGGTTTTCGTCGTGCCCGCATAAAGATGAGACTCATACTCAAATTCTGCATAGCCGCCGGTGGGATATACTATGGTTTTCAGTACTCCGGCCCGCATGTAAGTTGAATCCGGGTTGCGGTTGGCATTGCCCACCTGGTATGGAGTATTGAGAAAGTTCACTGTCTCGCTCGCAATCAGGCTTTTGTTTAATACTTTGCCATTATAAAATCCCCACCAATCCTGTGCACAGCTTGTCCGATGAGGCAGGTTGACAGATTCATCATAGAAGAAATTGTACTTCTCCACGGTGTTTGTCAGCTGATCTTTTTCCTCCATGCTGGTTAATTTCAGCCGGTATTTATTTGTTAAACTACCGCTATTGGCCACAAAGTAGTCTTCGCCAAAGCTTATTGTTTTGCGCGAAGTGAAGGTGCCGTCGGAGTTCTTGTTGTAAATTTTCAGTTCAGCCAGTCTCGATTCCGGGGCATCCGACCTTGTATAGTCGCGGACGAATTCAACTTTACCATTTGAATAGTTTATTTCCGTTAGGCGTAATGCGTAAATAAGTCTTGAGTGCGTAAGCTGGTTTTTTGAATGGTCATTGCCGACAAGTGAAGGCGGGTTAGTGCCGTTACCAACGCATTTCTCTCCTACCGTTTCGGTGTAAGTAACGTTTCCTTCCAAGAATGCTGTGTCGATGTCATACGTGAAATAGACATGGTCCGTGCCGTCTGCCGAAGCGATTTCAGAAAGGTAGTAACTGCTCGGATAGGGCATCGAAGGACTTCCGGTCTCCGTTTGCTCAATGGCGGCAAACTCGTATATAACACCCTTTTCATCGATTACTTTAAAGTATGATGACTCGAATGAAATCACTATGGGTTCCTGGGGTATTAATAACGGATCCTGATTATTATTTTGGAAATAAACAAATTTGCCCGACCGACCATTGAAATTGTAGAAATAGTAGTCACTCTCGCC
>DATBVZ010000138.1:0-4023 GCA_036515095.1 Cyclobacteriaceae bacterium
TCATCGTACCCCTTATCACAAACGAAGAAGCATACGGAGTACTGGAATTCGCTGGATTCCGGAAGTTTGATTCGTCACAGGTCAATTTTGTTAAGGAGCTGAGTCTGATCCTGGCAAGGACGATCTTCAACATCAAGGTAAACGAAAGGACCCGGCGACTTCTCGAAGAGTCGCAGGCGATGAGTACCGAGCTCAAGGAAAAGCAGGAGGTGCTGCGACAAAATGCCGAAGAAATGCAGGCCACCCAGGAGGAACTGCAACGTACGAACGAGCGGCTTGAAGAGCAGATCGAAGAAGTGAACCGGACACAGAAACGGATGCAGTTGCTCCTCGAAAATGCCTCGGAAGTAATCACCATATACGAGGAAGACGAGACCATTCGATACATATCCCCGTCGGTCGAGCCAATCCTGGGCTACGGGCAAAAAGAACTGATCGGCAAAAGCGACACCGAAAAGGTTAACCCCGACCACCAGGAAATCTTCCGGGGGTTATTCAGGAAGATGGTTCAGCACCCGGATGAGAAGGTAACTGTTCAGTATGAGTACAAGACCAAAGAAGGCAGTTATATCTGGATCGAATCCACCGGAACCAACTGCATGGCCAATCCGGCAATTCATGGGTTTATCCTTAATTCGAGGGATATTACCGAACGAAGAAGAGCGGAACTCGAGCAGCGTATGCGCAGTAAGATGCAGGCATTGTCCGAAAATTCCCCCGATCTTATTGCGCGGCTTGAGAATGACTCTATCTCATACATTAATCCGGTGATTGAGGCCTACAGCGGAAGCGGGCCCGCCGCATTTCTCAACCGGAAGATGAATGATACCGACCTCGACAAATCGGTGCTGGATAAATGGCTGGAGATCGTTGAGCAGGTTAATGCCACCAACGACAAGGTGGCCACTGAAATGAATTTCCCTTCGGAGATGGGTGAGCGTGTCATGCAGGTAAACGCCATCCCGGAGTATGACGAAACGGATAAACTCGAATCGGTGCTTGTAGTGTCGCACGACATTACCGAGCGCAAAATGATCGAGCTTGAAGTCCAGAATAAGAACAAGAAGATCACGGAGAGTATTAACTATGCCAAGCGAATCCAGAATGCCATTCTGCCGAACAACCGGGTGATCAACCGCGCTTTACCGGATTCCTTCATCCTGTACAAGCCGAGGGATGTTGTCAGCGGGGATTTCCCGTGGTATGTCCAGATCAAGGATGATATCTTCATAGCCGCCGTGGATTGCACGGGACATGGCGTACCGGGCGCCCTGCTTTCGCTGATCGGATACTTTCTGCTGAACGACATTGTAAGGAGCCGCAAGATTACCGAGCCCGGCAGAATTCTCGACCTTCTCGATGAAGGCGTAACCACTACGCTGAGACAGGATGAAGATGCAGCCACCAAGGATGGAATGGACATTGCGCTTTGCAAGATCAATCTTGCTGCAAGGCAGGTTGAGTATGCCGGTGCGCATCGGCCCCTTTATGTAGCAAGAAACGGTGAGATGCAGGAAGTCAAAGGCAACAAGTTTCCCATCGGCGGCGGGATTTTCAAGAATCAGACAAATTTCACCAATCACAAACTCAAGTTAAACAAAGGCGATTCGATCTACTTCAGCTCCGACGGATTCCCCGATCAATTCGGCGGTCCTGAGGGCAGGAAGTTCGGGCCCAGGCGCGTTCGTGACACCATTGCACGGGTGCATAATAAGCCGATGGGGGAGATTATGGAGATATTTGACAAGGAATGGGAAACCTGGAGAGGCGATCAGAAGCAGACTGACGATGTTCTGCTGATTGGAATTAAATTTTAGGGAAGCGGCTGATTTTGAGCCTCTTGAACAAATAGATTTTGTAAAACTTAATATCTTAGCAATTTACTAATACTCTTAGACGCATGAATTTCATTTATGACCTGCATCGAACTATGATGTCTCAGAATCTGATTCTGGTATATCAAGGCGAATTTACCCAGGAAACGACCAAATCAATCCTGGCGATGGCCGAACGGAATCTTGATTCAACCGGCGAAGAGTCCAGCATCAAGCGCAAGGTGTTTAATGTTATGGTGGAAGCGCTACAAAACATTGTAAAACACAGCGACGAGTTGATCCAGGATGGCGTTCACAGCCACACGGCCATTTTTCTCATTGGAAAGGAGAAAGATCGCTATTCGATCATGGCCGGTAACCCCATAAAAAAGGAAAACATGCCTTCGCTGAAGAAAACACTCGAACATATCAACAGCCTCAACAAGGAGGGGTTGAAGGATCTGTATAAGGAGATCATTAAGAATACTACGATATCCGACAAGGGCGGAGCGGGGCTTGGATTCGTTGACATGGCCCGCAAATCGGGTGAAAAGCTTCTCTATGAATTTCCTGAAATGTCACCCAACTACCATTTCTTTTGCCTGAAGGTCAATGTGCCGCGTGAAGTTGAAAATTAGTATTGAACCAATAAACTGAAATATACCATGGAAATCTTGAACCTGGAAGGAACTGAAGATACCCCGAAAATAATGCTGGATAAGGGCAATGGAATATTTGAGATCTCAGGGAGGTCCCTGCCTGAAGATTCGGCAGAGTTTTACCGTCCGATCCTGGATTGGATAACTGCGTATGGTGAAGCTCCCAATCCCTCAACGGAATTTGTTTTTAAACTTGAATACTTTAACACAGCGTCTTCCAAGCTGATTTTGGACGTCCTCTCCGCCCTGGAAGACATTAAGGGAATGAAAATTCTCTGGTATTTCCACGAAGACGATGAAGATATGGAAGAGGCCGGTCAGGAATTTTCGGAATTGGTGGAGATTCCCTTTGAATTTAAGACCTACTAAGGTACTATTTGTTTTAGCTGGGGTGACCGGTTGTCATTCTCACCCTCTCGGGCTACGTAGCCGATAACCGGTATTTTTTAATTTGCTTATGTAATGAGTGAGGAAATTCTCAAGGCGCTGACTCAACTTTTTGCCATCATCACCAAACAAGACAGTGGTGTAACGGAGCGGGAGCGTCAGTTTGTTATCAACTTTTTCCAGACAGAACTTGACCAGGACTCTGTTAAAGAGTACCTGGAATTGTACGATCAGTTTTCCGGGTACGGCAGGGAGGAAGATGGGAAAAGAAAACTCACGTCCGTACGCGATTCGGTGAAGACGCTCGGGATCTGCAAGAAAATCAACAAGACACTTACCCAAAAACAAAAAGTTGTTGTTCTGATCAAGCTGCTTGAGCTGGTAAGTCAGGACAAGAATTTCTCTTCCCAGCGCATGGAAATCATCAATACGGTTTCCGAAGTATTTAATATTGGCAAGGAAGAGCATCATCTGATCGAGGGATTCGCAACCGAAGCATGTGCGGAAAAACTGGACCGCGCCGATGTGCTGAAGGTAACTTCATTGGATGTTCCGCCCGAGGGCACGTTATCCAAACATTTGCATGGTCATATCGAAGGCACCCTGATCTTCATGCGGGTCAGGAGCGTTGACATGTATTTCACCAAATACCTGGGCGAGGAATCAACTTCCCTTAACGGTTTTCCGATGCAACCTTTCCGGGTGTATCTTTTCTCCCACGGAAGCACGATCAAAACGCAGGCGGGTGACGCCCTGTATTACAGCGACATCGTTGCCAATTTTAATGAGGAACTCAAGACCACAAGGCTTTCCTTTAACGCCGTCATCGAGGAACTTCAATTCCCCAACGGTGCAATAGGCTTGCGGAATGTAATCCTTTCTGAGGGTCCCGGAAAATTGATCGGAATCATGGGCGCAAGCGGGGCCGGCAAGACTACGCTGCTCAATGTGCTGGCCGGCCTCGTTGAGCCCTCCAAAGGGCGCATACTGATCAACGGATTTGATCTTCACACCGAAAAGGAAAAGGTCCACGGTGTCATTGGGTATGTCTCCCAGGACGACCTGCTTATCGAAGAACTTACCGTATACCAGAATTTGTATTACAATGCAAAGCTGTGCTTTGCCGGATTCACGGAAAAACAACTGGATGAACGAACCATGGA
>DATBVZ010000139.1:0-6838 GCA_036515095.1 Cyclobacteriaceae bacterium
CGGGGTCATCCGGGTCTTTGCCGCTTCGGCTATAGCTTCTTTCACTTCAACTCCCCGGCTGATCAGCAGGTCCGTAAACTCGACCAGGAGAATACCATTCCGGACAACGATACCGGCGAGTGCCATGATCCCTACACCCGACATAACGATGGATATTTCCATCCTGAAGAGTGAGAACCCGATCAGCACTCCGATCACACTGAACAGGATTTCTGCCAGGATGATCAGCGGCTTGCTGGTGGAATTGAATTGGGCCACCAGGATCATGAAGATCAGGGCAAACGCTGCGATAAAAGCAACGCCAAGGAAGTCAGAAGTTTCCTGCTGGTCTTCCTGCTCACCCGTCATTTTAATCTCCACGCCGTCGGGCACGGAAAATCGGCCAAGGTTTTTTTCGATATCAGCCACTACGGCGTTAGTATTATAGCCTGTCAGCACATTTGATGAGAGTGTGATCACCCGTTTCTGGTCAATCCTCTTGATGCCGGCAAATGTATTGGAGTACTCGACGGTGGCAATTGCAGAAAGCGGTACTTGCCGCACTGCGCCGTTCATGGCCATGTCCCTGTAGGTTATCGGAAGGTTCATCAGCGTATTGATGTTGTTCCGCTCTCTTTCACCGATGCGCAGCTGGATAGGGTAGTCGTCGTTCTCATCGCGGAATTTGGATACCTCAAGACCGTAGATGGCGGTACGGAAAATCCGCCCGATCTGGCCGGTAGAAATACCTTCGCGGTTGGCTTTTTCGCGGTCGATGTTTATTACGATCTCGGGCTTATCACTCTGAAAGTCAGATTTCAATTCCTCAACGCCGGGGACCTGCAGGGAATCAAGATACCGTTTTACCCTGTCGGCGGTGGACGTAAGTATGTCAAAGTCCTCTGCGGAGATCTCGATATTGATTGGCTTGCCGGTCGGCGGCCCGTTTTGTTCCTGACTGACGGATACCTCGGCGCCCCTGATCCCGGTTACGGCTTTGCGTATGCTATCCAGGTAAACCCGGGTAGATTGCCCGTCACGCTCTCCGAACTTTACAAAGGCAACGGTTACCTTGCCGAGGTGAGGACTTGCCTGCGTGCCTGCGTCAAACGGATTTTCGCTGGCGCCTATTGCAACATTAGAAATGACTGATTCGACAACTTTATTGTCTTCACCTACGGCGTCGATCACGCGGTTCTCGACGATCCGGGTAATGGAGTCCGTCACTACCTGGTCCGTGCCGATAGGCATGCGTATGTAGGTAAAAATAAAATTCGGATCGCCGCTGGGAAAGAATACTACGGGCGGCTGACGTATGGCGGTGAAGACCAGCGTGAAGATGAACAGTGCAATAACACCGGCAAAGATCAATGCAGGCTTCCATCCGTTAAGACACCCGTGCACCATACTCTTGTAACCGTTTTGAACCCGTGGCCATAGCCTGGTTTGAAAGCTTACAATGACCTGTTTCAGGTAGAAATGATGCAGTGCATAGATCAGGAACAGAAACACGGCAAAATTACCCATCCCGAACCAGCCGACCACGTATGACATGAGCGCCAGCGATCCAAAAACAATAGCAGTTATTTTGAATCCACGGGTGACCTTTCCGCCGGATTCATGTTCCGGTTTATGGACCTTCATGAAATCGGCGGCGAAGACTGGGTTGATGATGTATGCGACAAGCAACGATGCCACCAGGGTAACGATCAGCGTAATCGGAAGGAAGAACATGAACTTGCCGATAACACCGGGCCAGAAGGCAAGCGGAACGAATGGCGCAAGAACAACCAGCGTACCCGACAACACCGGTAAAAAGACCTCGCCTGTTGCAATCTTTGCTGCCTTTCGAATCGGCACTTTGCCGTTGTTGAAAACGCGGTGGGTGTTTTCGATAACCACTATGGCGTCGTCCACGACAATACCCAATGCGAGCAGAAACGAGAATAACGTCATCATGTTCAGGGTAAAGCCCAGCGTAGGAAACATCAGGAACGCGATGAAACTGGAAATGGGCACTGACAATCCTACAAAGATGGCGTTGGTGGCTCCCATAAAGAACATCAGGATTATCGTCACCAGGACAAACCCGATGATGATGGTATTGATCAGATCGTGGAGTGTGACCCGGGTATTGTCGGACTGATCGGCGGTAATGGTTATGTCCAGGCCGGGAGGGAGGATGTTAGTCTCGAAATCATCCACAATCCCGTTAATCTGGTCTGACGCCTCGATGAGGTTCTCACCGCTTCGTTTGATCACATTTAGGGTAATGACATTCTTCTTGTCAAGACGTGCAAAGCTTTCCTGCTCTTTGTGGGTGTCTACCACTTCGGCTATGTCTTTCAGGTAGATCTTTCCGCCCATGATCGAGCCGACCACTGTATTTGCGATCTGATCGACGTTGTCGTATTCGCCGTTGACGCTGAGCGAACGCTTCATACCGTCCACCGAAAGCTGGCCGCCGGAGATAATCACGTTCTCCGAACTAATAGTACCGCTGATATCATCGAGACTGACGCCGGCCAAAGCAGCTTTGTACAAGTCGACATTGACCTGTATTTCGCGGTCCAGCGCACCGATGATGTCGACCCTCCGGATCTCTGTTACCGACTCAATACGGTCCTGCATTTGTTCGGCATACCTTTTTAAAGTCTGGAGATCATAATCGCCGGAAAGGTTGACGTTCATGATCGGCATTTCGGAAATGTCGATTTCCATTACCTCCGGATCGTTTTCAAGGTCAGTCGGCAGGTTCTGTCTTGCCCTGTCAACGGCATCTTTTACCTCCTGCTTCGCCTCATCGATGGTGATGTCGGGTTCAAATTCTATAATGACGTTCGAAAAATCCTGTACGGAGTTGCTCGTTACCTTCCTGATGCCGGAAATTGATTTTATTTCTTTTTCAATTTCCTTTGAGATCAGGTTTTCCACATCGGCCGGCGCCGAACCGGGGTATATGGTAGCCACATAGATCTGCGGAAATACAACCTCGGGGAAATTCTCCTTGGGCAGGCGCAGGTAGGTCATGATACCCGCAAGGCAGATGATCACCGTAGCTACATAGATCGTTACCTTATTATCTACGGACCAACTGGTTGGTTTAAATTCTTTTTCAATGTCCTGCATATTGCGTTAGCTTTGAAAATGGGGATTTTGGTTTCAGGTTCATACTATCGGGCGCAGCATTTCATTCGCATTTTACCGCTCCTATATTTTCACGATGTCACCATCATTAAGTCCCTGATAACCGACAGTAATAATTGAATCTCCGGGTTCCAGTCCCTCTACCTGGGCAAGATTACTGTAAACGCCATCAACGGTCACAACTTTTTTGCGGGCTATGGTCTGGGTGCCGGATGTTTCGGCGATGTAAACGATCTTTTCACCGTTCACTTCCTGAACCAAATTGACAGGCACGGCAATCGCGGAAGGCTCGGTATGAAAGATCACTTTGATCACGCCGGTCATGTTGGGACGCAGATTATCCAGGGACGGAAGTTTCACATCCACCCGGAACGTGCGGGTCAGCGGGTCAATGGTTCTTCCAACAAAAGTGACCTTTGCCTCGATTTCCTCATTCAACTCGGGGATATTCACCAGCACCCGGTTACCTTTCCTGATGCTTGTTACATAGGCTTCCGATACGTTTGCTTCGAGCTTGAGGTCTGCGTTGTTCACAATTCGCGCGGCCGGCATACCGGGTGAAATATTCTCGCCGATTTTTACGACCACCTGGTCGACCGTGCCGCTGATGGGTGACTTTATCCGTGTCATGTCGTTCTGTTCGACCAGGGATGCCAGTTGTTTTTCCAGGCTCTCCTTATTGGTCTTGGCCTGGAGATACTGAACCTCTGTCCCGATCTTTTGATCCCACAGGTTTTTCTGGCGTTCATAAACAGAGGTTGCCAGCTCCAGCTGGGACTTCATTCCTTCAATATTGCGCTGGATCACGGAGTTATCCAGTTGCGCGATCACCTGCCCTCTGGATACGGATTGGCCCTCGGTTACGTAAACGGCTGTAACAACACCCATGGACTTCGAACTTACCAGAATATTGTTTTCGGATTCGACCTTCCCCTGGGTCTGGACGTAATGGTCAAACGCACGGGGAGCAACTACGGCAACGGATACATCTTTTGACCGTATGGTTCCGGTCTCCGGATTTTCGCTGGCTACTTCAGCTTCGAGTTTCCCGATCTGTTCATTGATGGATGCCTGCTGCTCCCTCAGTTGCTCAAGCCTTTCCTTCTTGTCCTGCTCGGGCGTGGTGGCACTGCAGGCTGCCAGAACCACCGCCAGTATCAAGGCTGCCGGACCGGAGTATAAATTTGATTTCATGTTGAACTGGTTTTTCATGGGTTTATTTGACTTACTTGTTTTCTTCGACAACGTATTGTGACGGATTAATTTTCGCAAAAGCTTTGTCAAGGTCGATCTTAGCCAGAATGGCGTCATATAATGCATTGTAGTAATTCACCTGGGCTTCCCTCAGGCTGCTTTCGGCATCCGTTACCTCAATGCTGGAACCGACGCCCTGTTCATATTTTATTTTGGTAACGCGCGCGACCTTATCAGCCAGCTCCATGTTCTCTTGTTGTGATCTCAACGTTTCCAGCGAATTCTTGTACGTGGTGGTATTTTGCTGAATACTCAGATCAATACTCTGCTTTAATGAACTATAGCTATTCTCTATTTTCAGCAGGGAGAGCCGCGCCTGCTGCATTCGGTAGTTGCGCTGCAGACCGCTGAATAAGGGTATATCCAGGGTAATGCCGAACGATGAATAGTTGTACCATTTGTCCGGGCCATACATATCCGTTGAGGCTACGCCGGACTCGGTGGTAAATAGTCCACCGATGTCTGGCGACTGCGTAGAATACCCGAAATTCACGAAACCCGACAGGCTCGGCAGCGAGGCGGACAACTTGTTCTTTATGTCAAGGTCCTGGAGTTTCCGCTGGACGTCGAGGATCTGATATTCAATCCGGTTCTTATAGTCCCAGCCATCCAGGTATTCGTTGAACAGATTCTCATTCACCTTAAGTTCGGTCAGGCTTCCTTCAACTATAAGCGGCTTTTCGATAGGGTAGTTCATCTGGAACTTCAAAAGTCCCAGGCTAAGCGCCTGAAGATTGAGGAATTTCAGTCTTTCTGACCTCAGATTATTCAGCGTAACACGTACCCGGTCTACATCGATCTCTTCCGCAAATCCATTCTCATGGAGCGCGCTTGTCGTCCGGAGCAGGGAATCAACACGCGCTATGTTGTTATTGAACAGGTCGGTCCGCTCATTGTTGATCAATACGGCATAATACGCCTTCTCTACATTCTGAATAACGTCTATCTGGGTTTGTTTCGTGGTTTTATACGCCAGATCCTTGTAGGTACCCGCTGCTTTCAGGCCGACCAGGTAAGAAGCATTGAACAGCAACTGATTGAGGGTCAATCCGGCGCTTCCGCTACTCGGCAACTGAAAGAAATTCGGGAAGGCAACAACGTCTCCCGGCTGGATCCCCGGAATATCCCCGGCATCAAAGAAACCCGGCTGACCCGGATCATATTGCATGAAGAACCGCGACAACTTCTCGTTGTGGGTCAGATTTACGCTCGCATCTATCTGAGGCAGTCCGATCCCTACTGTCTCCTTCACTCTGGCTTCCGCAATCTGCTCGTCGATCCGGGCATTCTGCAGTTCAATGGTGTTTTCCAGCGCATACCGGATGCATTCTTCCAGGTCAAACGATAGGCTATCGTTTTGCTGGGCGGAGAGCGTAATGGACTGAGCTATTAATAGAATCAGGATAAGACGGGTAGGTTTCATACAGGCTAAACTTTATAATAGGAGGGTTCGTTAACTGTTTCTTTCTTGTACTTCTGGTAGAGCCTTCTCCCTTTTTCTGTCAGAAGACCGTGGATGAAATGCTCGAGGATAGCCAACTGAAGACTGGCCAGATTATATTTGTCACGAGGAAACAATCGCTCATCAAATCCCAGCTGGACCGTTTCAATTCTCAGCACGGCCATGATCTCCGGATCGATTTCCGGACGGTACATTCCCTCCGCAATGCCACGCTTCAGGTTGCTGACCACGGATTCCCGAATAAATACGTTCTTGAATTCTGTCCATATGCGCCATGCGTTCTGGTGATACTTTTGCAGGTCAAACAACAACGAGGGATTCATGCCCTTCAGGTTTTCCTTAAGGCAAAGGGATAGTTTTACCAGCTCCTCCACCGCATTTCTCGCTGCATTTGTGTTTGCTTCATACTGCTTCTTTTCACGATTCAGATGTCCATAGGTTACAGACGCAACGATGTCGTCCTTGTCTGCAAAATATTGATAGAGCGTTTTCTTTGAAATGGAGAGATGCCGTGCAATCTCATCCATCGTGATACTGCGAACGCCGTACCGCATAAACAACTCCTCGGCGCCTCTCAGTAGCTTGGTTTTGACTTCGGGTTCGTCCATAATGGCGACAAAACTATGGAAACATTTTGAATATTATTAGTTTCCACAGTTTCCTTAAACGCGTTTTCTGATTGCAGGTTCCGCGTTCCCTGTAAATTATTTATTAAGTTTTCCCCTTAATCCAGCCCTGATGCAATAGCAAACGAAGACTCCCAAATTGGACATTTTCCCCGAAGATTTTCTGCGCTAACCGTGGTAGTAGTCGCGGAACGCGCAGGAATATTTTACCGGTCCCGCTAATTTTCTGCGCAAGTCCTGACATCCGCTAGTTACGGTTGAGGAAGTCAAATTACTGATTGTCAGAGATGTAAGCATATTCATGTATAGTTTGACTTAGTATTGATGCTGTACAATTGGCGACAGGTTCGGGAGGATGAAATGCAGGGAA
>DATBVZ010000140.1:0-7734 GCA_036515095.1 Cyclobacteriaceae bacterium
GATTCTCGTCTACGTTCAGTTTGGCAACAACGGCTTTCCCCTCATAGTCCCCCGCCAGTTCTTCCACCAGGGGGCCGATCATTTTACACGGTCCGCACCATTCTGCCCAGAAATCGACCAATACAGGCTTATCAGAATTTACGATCTGATCAAAATTTGCATCATTAAGTTCAATAGTCTTACCCATTAGAGTACTTGTTAATTGTTGAATTTGTGAGCTTTCTCCAAGCTTCAAATGGCTCAACGAAAAGACATGGCCATAAGTTCAAAGATGTAGGTTTTGTAGTCAAAGTACAAGATTGTCGACAACCATTCGAAAAAAATCGTTGGCAGGGAACTAAAAGACAACGTCTACGTCCGCAACCTTACGCATTTTTCTCACCATGTCGTTGACCGGACAAATACGAAATTTCCTGGATAAGAGTTCCAGGTGCATGTTTTCCGAAGTGTCGCTTAGCTTCAGGTAAAGCGGAACATTGCCCTTGAATTCCTTGCACACATCCTCGATCTTGCCTATCAGTTCCGGGCTGATGTCGGCCGCATTCACCTTTACCTGCAGGCCCTTGCTTCGTCTTACGCCAAGCTCATTCAGTAGATCAATGCTTCTTATTTTGAACTCCAGGTTTTGCTGGCCCCAGCTGTTGCGCATTACCGCACCTTCAACGAACAGGAACCAGCCAACGTTCATATAGGTCCGGTGTTTGAGATAGTCTTCGCCAAAAAGGGTGAAGGTGTAGTTACCGCTGTAGTCCTCCAGCGTAAACCGGCCGAACGGCCTTCCTGTTTTCGTGGTTCGATGGTCGACATTGGTGACGATGCCACCAAGCTTCAGTTCATTGCCTTCCAGTTTGTCAAAGTCCGCCAGCAGGCTGCACCGGGCGTTGGTGAATGTTTCCAGCTCGAACTTGAAGTTGTCGAGCGGATGACCCGAGATATAAATACCAACCACCTCTTTCTCCAGGTTCAGTTTTTCAATATCGTTAAACGGCTCTACCGGATCCACCCTTGGCTTCGGCATGGGAGTGCCGCTGACTCCGCCGAACAGACTCGCCTGCGCACTTTGTTCTTCCTGCTGGATTTTTGCAGCGAACCTGATCGCTTTCTCGATAAGGCTGGCCTCGCCATTGCTGGCAAATACATACTGCCTGCGGTGGATGTCCGTGAAACAGTCGAAGGCCCCCGATAGCGCCAGGCACTCAAAGGTCTTTTTGTTGACCGATCGCTGATTTACCCTTCGCGCGAAATCAAAGATATCCGCATAGGGCCCGTGGAGATCTCGTTCCTGTATGATGGCCTCGACCGCAGCCTCACCGGCGCCCTTGATGGCTCCGAGCCCAAAACGTATCTCCCCGTTCTTGTTCACTTCAAAGTAAACGCCGGATTCATTGACATGGGGTCCCAGAACACGGATGCCCATATTCCTGCACTCCTCGATGAAGAAGGTAACGTTCTCGAGGTTACTCTGAGAATGGGTGAGTACGGCAGCCATGTATTCGGCCGGATAATTGGCCTTCAGGTAGGCCGTGTGGTAGGCAACGAGCGAATAACACGTGGAGTGTGATTTATTGAACGCATACTGGGCGAAGGCTTCCCAGTCCGTCCATATTTTTTCGCAAATATTTTTTGGATGCCCGTTTTTTGCGCAGCCTTCGATGAACTTGTCTTTCATCTTGTCGAGCACGGCTTTCTGCTTTTTGCCCATCGCCTTGCGAAGGACATCCGCATCGCCTTTGCTGAAACCCGCAAGGTGCTGTGAAAGCAACATGACCTGTTCCTGGTATACGGTAATGCCGTACGTCTCCGCCAGGAATTCCTTCATCCCTTCGAGGTCATAGGTAATGGGTTCGCGTCCGTGCTTGCGGTTGATAAAGGTGGGAATGTACTCCATGGGTCCCGGCCGGTACAATGCGTTCATCGCGATGAGGTCCCCAAATTTATCCGGCTTGAGCTGCCGCAAATATTTTTGCATGCCGACACTTTCAAACTGGAACGTCCCTGCCGTTTCACCCCGCTGAAAAAGTTCGTACGTCGGCTTATCATCCAACGGTACCTGTTCGATGTCGATACCGATGCTTTTGCTTTTTTTTATATTTTTCAGCGCAGTTTTTATGATAGTCAGCGTGGTCAGCCCCAGGAAATCCATTTTCAAAAGGCCTGCACTCTCCACGACACTGTTGTCAAACTGGGTGACCAACATGTCGGAGTCCCTGGCAGTGGAAACAGGGACAAATTTTGTCAGCTCATCCGGCGTAATGATCACGCCGCATGCGTGCGTGCCGGTGTTGCGAACGGATCCCTCCAATATTACGGCCTGTTGCAGTACCTGCGCCCTGAGATCACTCCCTTTCCTGAGTTCGGCCAACTCCTTTATCTCCTCAAACGCGGTATCAAGGGTTGTGCCCGGCCGCTCCGGTATCATTTTGGCAAGGATATTGGCTTCGGTAAGAGGCAGTTCCATTACCCGGGCGCAATCGCGGATCGAGGACTTGGCCGCCATGGTGCCGTAGGTTATAATCTGTGCCACCTGCGACTTACCGTATTTCTCAATTACGTATTTCAACACCTTGTCGCGGCCCTCGTCATCGAAGTCGATATCAATATCGGGCAGCGATACCCGGTCGGGATTCAGGAAACGTTCAAACAGCAGGTTGTATTTTATGGGGTCGACATTGGTTATGCCAATACAGTATGCCACCGCCGACCCCGCGGCTGAACCGCGGCCCGGACCAACAGAAACGCCCAGCTCCCGGGCCTTTGATGTAAGATCCTGCACGATCAGAAAGTATCCCGGATACCCCGTCTTCTGAATGGTATCCAATTCGAAGTCAATCCGTGCGCGTACTTCGTCGGTGAGCATTCCGTAGCGGCGCGCGGCACCTGCATAGGTGAGGTGACGAAGGTATTCATCTTCTGTCCTGAACTCCGGAGGAATGTCAAACCGGGGCAAAAGCACATCGCGTTCCAGGGTATACGTTTCTATTTTGTCGAGAATTTCGCTGAGGCATTCAATGGCTTCCGGCAAATCACGGAAGATGGATTTCATTTCTTCGGGTGACTTGAAGTAGAATTCGCTGTTTGGCAACCCGTAACGGTGACCGCGTCCCTGGCCGACCGGGGTTGACCTGAACTCACCCTCTTTGATGCAGAGCAATACATCATGCGCATTTGACTCTTCCTTGTCGAGGTAGAAGGCCTCGTTGGCGGCAAAATACTTCACGCCGTATTTTTCCGCAAAACGCAAAAGCACTTCGTTCAGGTGATCTTCCTGCGGCAAGCCGTGCCGGTTCAATTCGATATAGAAATCATCACCAAAAAGATTCAGCCACCATCGGAAGGCTTCCTCCGCCTGCCGCTCACCAACGTTGAGAATGAGGTAAGGAATCTCGCTCGACAGGTTTCCCGTGGTGGCGATAAGATCCGCCCGGTGCCGTTCAATCAGCGCCTTGTCGATGCGCGGATAAATCCCGTACAGACCTTCAATAAAACCGATTGAGCAAAGGCTGGCCAGGTTGATGTAACCGTTCTTGTTTTTGGCGAGGAGCACCTGCGTGTATCGTTTGTCGGGGTTGTCTTTGGTAAACTTGAGCTTCAGCCGCTCCTCGGCAACAAAGAATTCGCAACCGACAATCGGCTTGATCGCGTGATTGGCAGCTTCCCTTACGAACTTGAAGGCGCCGTACATGTTACCGATATCGGTAACGGCTATTGCGGGCATGGCAAAGGCTTTGGCTTTGGCTACCATTGCCTTTATGTTGGGCGTTGCCTGAAGTACAGAAAACTGCGAATGCGTGTGCAGGTGAACAAAGGGCTTGTCGGTTAACGTAGCCGCGTCACCCGTCAACGAATAACCTGCCCGCTTTGTCTTCTCCCGCCTGGCAAAATTTGCATCGTCCAGATCCGGTTCTTCGTACTCGATCCCGGCCGCGGGCGTTTCGTCCGAAGGAAGCACTACGCTATTCCGGATCAGTCCGAAGAAACATCGTGCCGTGGCTGCGACGTCATACGAAGCGTCGTGCGCATCGGCGAAACCGTTGCCAAAGAGCTTTTGATGAAGCTCGACCAGCCGGGGCATCTTCAGCTTGCCCCCGATTCCACCCTGCATCTGACAGTATTCCGTTGACGCAACGCCGGTGTCCAGCTTTTCTACGCTGAGCAGCGCATCCGGGTCAAGGTTCAGCCGGATAAGTTCCGCGCCGATAATGTTCTTATCAAATTCGATGTTGTGCCCCACCAGCAAGCGCGTCCGCCGTAGATCCTCAAGCAGGGTTGCGAGCGCCGTGTCGATCGGGATGCCTTCTTCGTGTGCGCGTTTCGTGGATATCCCGTGGATCTGCTGTGCATTGTAGGGGATGTCAAAACCATCAGGACGGATTATATAGTTATGCCGGGAGAGCAACTTTCCCCGGTTGTCGTGCAGCTGCCATGCGATCTGAACAAGCCTGGGCCAGTTGTCCAGGTCCGTAATCGGGGCGGTCTTATTGTGGGGGATTCCGGTAGTCTCCGTATCGAATATCAGGTACATCGGGTGCGGCAGCAGGGGTTAATAAACGCCAAAATTACGGTCCTTTGAGGGAAAAACAAGCTTCTTAGGACATCCCAAATTGATACATAGTTCCTTATTGTGGAAAAAATACAGGAATGGTACATCTCTAAGAACTTGAAAATCAAGGTCACTTTGGGGTTGGAACGAAATTAGTGTATTCCCCGGCATAATCAATAAGATGAAAAATCTGATTATTGCCGCCATTCGTTTCATTCGCAGGGAATGGTTTCTGTTCCTGATGGTCGGTGTCATCGCACTGATGTTTGTGTTTTATGAACTCGTTCGACAGTAATTGGTCTGTTCATTATATATCCCCTCATTAAATTGTTCTAAATGCATGGGTGCAATTGTTTAGTAAAGCTTCCGGGAGTATTTTTGGCACCGTCTGAATCCGCAGAAGTTTGACTATGAATTGGTTTGCAAGTCTTTTTTCCAGCTCGAATGGAAAAAAATTGGTTATGGCCCTCACCGGACTTTTTCTCATCCTGTTTCTAGTGATACATCTCATAGGCAACCTTCAGTTGCTGAAAAGCGACGGAGGCCGATCATTTAACATCTATGCCGAATTTATGACCACCAACGCCCTGATCCAGGTCATCTCCATCGTACTGTACACCTTGATCCTGGTCCATGTTATCTGGTCGGCGCTGCTCACCGCCCGCAACAGGGCAGCCAGGGGAGCCACAAACTATGTTGTAATAAAAAATTCATCACCGTGGACGTCCCGGAACATGGGTATCCTCGGAACATTCATTTTCATATTCCTGGTGATCCACATGAAAGACTTCTGGGCAGAAATGCACTGGGGTGGTATTGGCAAGGCAAATTATGACGGGAAAGAAGTGAAAGACTTGTATGCCGTGGTCGCGCTGGCATTTTCCCAGCCCTGGTATGTCGCATTATACGTCATCAGCATGTTCATGCTCGCCTTTCACCTGTGGCATGGGTTTGCCAGCGCATTTCAAACACTGGGACTAAACCATGTCAAGTATAACGGCGCTATCCGGTTCATTGGTCGAGCATTCGCGATCGTTGTTCCTGCTGCGTTCGCGGCCATTCCTTTGGGGATGTTTGCCATGGAGTAGGTGGGGGTGGATATAAGTGTATGTGTATACAAGTATATAGGTATATAAGTATATGAGGGTATAGGTCATACGGGAATATGGAGGTGAATTAACCTGCCTGCCCTACTGAAGGCTAGCGCGAGGCAGGCACCTAAACACCCAAACACTTTTATTATTATGAAATTAGATTCGAAGGTTCCCGAGGGCCCGATTGCGGATAAGTGGACGAAGCACAAGTTCAATCTCAAACTGGTGAACCCGTCCAACAAACGCAAGTATGAGATCATTGTGGTGGGTACCGGGCTCGCTGGCGCTTCGGCCGCGGCCTCACTGGCGGAGCTGGGATACAACGTAAAGTCGTTTTGTTTTCAGGATAGTCCCAGGCGGGCGCACAGTATTGCAGCACAGGGGGGCATAAACGCCGCCAAGAATTATCAGAATGACGGCGACAGCATTTACCGGTTGTTTTACGATACGGTAAAAGGCGGCGACTACCGTGCCCGCGAGGGAAACGTTTACAGGCTGGCGGAAGTAAGCGTAAATATTATCGACCAGTGTGTCGCTCAGGGCGTACCCTTTGCACGGGAATACGGTGGTCTGCTTGACAACCGATCCTTTGGAGGGGCGCAGGTATCGAGAACTTTTTATGCGCGCGGTCAGACGGGTCAGCAACTGTTGCTTGGCGCCTACAGCGCCCTTAACAGGCAGATCGGCGCGGGGAAGATCACCATGTATCCCCGCAAGGAAATGCTGGATCTGGTAGTGGTCGACGGGCGCGCAAGGGGGATTGTCGCACGGGACCTTGTGACCGGCAGCATTGAATCCTACAGTGGCGATGCGGTATTGCTCTGCACGGGAGGTTACGGAAATGTCTTTTACCTCTCCACCAACGCAAAAGGTTCGAATGCGACTGCCATATGGCGGGCGCATAAGAAGGGGGCATTGCTTGCCAATCCCTGCTTCACACAAATCCACCCTACCTGCATACCCGTATCCGGCCACCATCAGTCGAAGCTTACGCTGATGTCTGAGTCACTCAGGAACGATGGCAGGGTCTGGGTACCGAAGACCGCAACCAAGGGGCTCAAGGCAGCCGATGCCGCACGCATTGCCGAAGCTGACCGCGATTATTTCCTCGAACGGAAGTACCCGTCATTCGGAAATCTTGTTCCCCGTGATGTGGCATCCCGCAATGCCAAATACATGTGTGACGAAGGCAGGGGTGTCGGCGCCACAGGCCTTGCGGTGTTCCTTGATTTTGCCGATGCCATCCGGCACGACGGAAGAAAAGTGATCGAAGCAAAATATGGCAACCTCTTCGACATGTACAAACAGATTACGGGTGATGACCCCTATGAAGTGCCGATGATGATCTACCCTGCCGTTCACTATACCATGGGTGGACTTTGGGTGGATTATAACCTGATGACTACCATCCCCGGGCTTTACGCTCTGGGAGAAGCAAACTTTTCCGACCACGGTGCAAACCGGCTTGGTGCCAGCGCACTGATGCAGGGACTTGCGGATGGTTATTTTGTGATTCCCTATACCATTGGAGACTACCTGGCAAACCTCGGCTGGAAGAATAAAGTGGAAACCGATCATCCTGCGTTCAGGGAAGCAGCTGCGGCCGCAGAAGCAAGACTCAATACGCTGCTTGACATAAAGGGAACCCGGACGGTGGATGAATTTCACCGGGAGCTGGGGATCATCATGTGGGACTACTGCGGCATGTCGCGAAATGACGCCGGCCTGAGGGAGGCAAAGGAGAAGATACACGGTATCCGCGCGGAGTTCTGGAAGGACGTGAAGGTTTTGGGAGTGGGGAGTGAACTCAACGCAGAACTGGAAAAGGCCAATCGCGTGGCTGACTTCCTGGAACTCGGCGAACTGATCGTTGACGATGCGCTCAACCGTACCGAGTCGTGCGGCGGCCACTTTCGGGAAGAATCACAGACCCCGGAAGGCGAGGCATTGCGAAAGGACGATGAATTCTCTTTTGTATCTGCATGGGAATTCAAAGGTGAGGACCAACCTGAAGTATTGCACCGCGAAGACCTGCAGTTTGAGAATGTTAAGTTGACGCAAAGAAGTTATAAGTAACCATGAAGATTACACTGAAAGTCT
>DATBVZ010000141.1:0-4647 GCA_036515095.1 Cyclobacteriaceae bacterium
ACCTCCTCCTCCGCGATTGCGTCCTCCACCCATGCAGCTAAGCAGCCACAAGGCCGTCCAGAAGTTGAGTCCTTTTTTTCCGAAGTGATTTCTTCGCTTACGGCCGACGGCGGCAAGGATCGAAACAACGATGATAAACAAAACGAAAAAAAGTATAATGAAACCCGCACCGGGACCCGCCGGCTCAAGGTCCTCAGCCGTAAATTCGCCGGAGGCTAATTTGATGATCGAAGTAGTCGCCTCATCAAGACCTTTATAAAAATTCCCTTCCCTGAAATTGGGATTCATCTGGTTTTCGCGTATCCGCCTCGTGGCGGCATCGGTAACCGCACCTTCCAGGCCGTACCCGGTTACTATGGCCGCCTTACGATCATCGATTGCGACCAGCACAACGATCCCGTTATTACTTCCCTCTTGCCCCACCCGCCATTTTTCGCCGAGGCGAACAGCAAAATCCACAACCTCGTATCCTTGGAGACTTTTTACGGTTACAACCGCCATTTGCGTGGAAGTAGTATCGTGATAGGTGCGTAGCTTTTGCTCCAGCTGCGCGCGTTCCTGCTCACTCAGTACATTGGCAAAATCGTTCACCAGCTGTGGAGGGCTCAACGGCTCCGGAATGTCCTGGGCAAAGGAATTGATCAAAAGCAGGGTAAACAGGAGGATCGGGTACGCTTTACTCATGTATCAGTTGTTACCAAATGAGATGTCATCGGGAAGTTCGTTTCGATCGTCTTTTTGTACGGGGAAATAGGTTCTGAGTTGTTCACCGGCCATCCGGATGCCCTCGCAGAGACCATCCGTGAATTTTCCTTCCCGAAACATGGCTTCCATGTGTTGTTTGATGTTGTCCCAGAACGTGGGGCCAGCAACCCGATCAATGCCGGTGTCTCCCAGAACGGCAAATTGCCTGTCTTTCACGGCCAGATAGAACAAAACACCGTTGCGTTTTGCGGTGTTATAGACCTTAAGGATGTTGAATATCTCGGTTGCGCGTTCGGGCACCGGTTTCATGGACCGGTTCTCGAGGTGGACTTGTATTTCACCGGACGTGTTGTTCTCCGCAGCCCGAATAGCCTCCCTGATCCGCTGCTTTTCTTCGGCGGTAAAAAAGTCTTTGGCCATAGGCTAGAATTGTACGTCCGGGACTTCCTGCGCCTCAGGGGTAGCTTCGAAATAGCCCCGTTGTTCGAATCCATACATTCCTGCAAGGAGGTTCTGCGGAAATCTTCTCAGATAGGCATTATATCCCTGTACTACATCATTGAATTTCATTCGTTCAACAGCGATCCTGTTTTCAGTTCCTTCCAGCTGACTCTGCAGATCCAGGAAGTTTTGGTTTGCTTTCAAATCCGGATAACGTTCGATCGTGACCAGCAGCCGGCTCAATGCCGAAGATAATTCTCCCTGTGCCGCCTGGAACTGTGCCACCTTTTCCGGTGTCAGGTCGCCTGCATCAATGTTCACTGACGTGGCCTTCGCCCGTGCTTCGATCACCCGTGTCAATGTTTCCTGCTCGAAGTCGGCATAACCCTTCACGGTATTCACCAGGTTCGGGATAAGATCGGCGCGCCGTTGGTAGACATTCTGCACTTGTGCCCATTGCGATTTGACGCCTTCCTCCTGGCTTACCATTGTATTGTATGTACCTGCAAACATTCTGTAGAGCATGAACAACCCGATTACAACGACGCCGATGATAATGATTTTTTTCATAAGGGTTTAATTTGATTGCGGAATTAATGAGTACCTGGACCTTGTCCGTTGATTCGCCATGGGCCTTCTTCCGATACAGGATACATTAAAGGTAATAAAACGAGTGCCAGTCTTTGTTTTTTGCAGCCTTTTTTTGTTGAGTGAGACATGCTTGTTTTCCTTGGCAAATAACTGATATTCAAGTAGTTACGATCACCAAAACGTCGCACGGGAGCAACGGCTCCGCGCTGAAAACGGTTGTAGAGAGCAACGTTGCATTCGACGATCACGACTCCGGGTTTGGAATATGCTACTGAACGATACAATGCGTTCGGGCGGCGAACTGCTGAATCACCGCGCCACACTCCAGCGAATAACTTTTTCGAGTTTTTCCGGTTGCTTTACTTTGATCTTGCCGCTGACGACATCGATGAGACCTTCTTCACGGAAATCGGACAGTACCCTGATAACGGATTCCGAAGCCGTGCCTACAAGTTTGGCGAGATCCTCCCGGGAGACATTGATCACTTCTTTTGATTTCTTGAATTTCCAGACTTTAAGCAATGCTTCAGCGGTTCGCTGGCGTACGGAATTATAGGCAAGATGCAGCAACTGGTCTTCTTTTGCTGCCACTTTCTTGCACAGCAGAGAAATGAAGGTAGCGGAGATATCGGGATGGGCGTGAAGCAACGTGAGGAAATCCGATCGCGGAATGAGCGTGAGTTCACTATCTTCCATGGCTATCGCCGATTCGGTATAGGCGCTGTTTTCCAGCAAGGGTTCAAAACCGAAAAAGTCGTTCTCTTTATATATGTTCGTAATGAGTTCTTTGCCATCGGGATGAGATTTGAACTCCTTGACGCTGCCGGAAGTAACGTAGAAAAGATACAGTGGTGTCTCGCTCTCGGAGAATATTTCTGTCTTTTTCTTGTAGCGTTTGACCTTCCTGTCTTTGCAGAGATCCTTCAGGTTCAGTGCCTTTTGCGCATCGCTGATAAACCGGTTAAATCCATCACTGGACGCCTCATAGCTTGTCCTGTGGAAATCACTTTTGCGGAGCCTGGCCTCAACGGCATTCAGCAAGTCGGTGTCATCAAAAGGTTTGGTTAGGTAATCATCAGCACCCAGGGTCATGCCCTTGCGAATGTCGCTCTTCTCCGTTTTTGCGGTCAGGAAAATAAATGGAATCCTGGCTGTCTCCGCCTTCTTGCTCAGTATGTGCAGTACTCCAAATCCATCCAGTTCCGGCATCATGATGTCGCAAATAATAAGGTCGGGCTGTTCCTGTTGCGCCATCTCGACGCCTATTTTACCATTCGCCGCCGTAATAACCGAATAGTTAGCTAATTCCAGTATTTCACTCGTGTTTTCCCTGACTTCGGGATTGTCCTCGATGAGCAGTATCTTCTTCATAGCGAAAATTTCTCAATGCCGTTTGCGTGCTTTTGTCCAGCGCGTCAGTAAGGTAATGTTACCTTAAAAGTACTACCTTTTCCGAATTCAGTTGTAAAATCTATATCGGCTCCAAGCAGACTTACGTATTTCTTCACAATATTGAGTCCGAGGCCGGTACCCTGAATCGTAGAGGCATTGCTGGCCCGGAAGAAACGTTCAAAAATGTGCCGCTCTTCTTCCGGAGGTATCCCTATACCCTCATCCCGGAAGGAAATGCTGATGGTATCCGTCGCATAAGAGATTTCCACATCTATTGCCTTGTTTTCATCCGAATACTTGCTTGCGTTCGAGATCAGATTAAACGCTACATTTCTCAGTACCCTGGGGTCGGAATTGACGGGACGTTCCGTTCCCTGGCTGGTTAGCCTGATGTCCTGGCCGGGTTTCAGCGTGAGCTTCAGTTCTTCGACGATGTCGGTAAACAAGGGTGTAAGTTCGAGGGGTTCAGGCAGAATCTCTATTTTCCCTTCTTCAAGCCTGCCCAGCGACAAAAAATCATTGAGGATACTTGTCAGCTGGTTTACCGAAGATTTTATGCGTTCGATGTGCTTGTCAATCTTGATCAGGTCCCCCTTATCACGATACTTCCGGATCAGGGAGGCGGAGCTCAAAACCGAACTCAGCGGCGTGCGGAATTCATGGGAAGCCATAGACACGAATTTCGTCTTTAACTCATTTACTTCGCGTTCGCGGCGCAGGGCCTTTTGGGCTTCATCCTCTGCCCGCTTGCGTTCTGCGATCTGTTCTTCCAGACTCTTGTTAAGTTTTTCCAGTTCCCGGATGGTCCTGTCGAGCGCCTCCGTTCGCGATTTTACTTTCCTTTCCAGCTCTGCCGCATAGATGATCAGTTGTTCCTCGCTGCGTCGCAAGGCTTCCTCCGATCTCTTGCGCTGGGTGATGTCAATGATGAATGCAATTACAACAAAGCGGTCATCTGTCTTTATGTGGGTGAGACTGACCTCCACCGGAAAGTGCGACCCGTTTTTTCGCGCGGCCAGGAGATCCCGCCCGACACCCATCCTTCTCGGTTCGGGATTTTGGAAAAATCTCGCCCTGTGCTCGGCATGCTTGGCTTTGTACTGCTCCGGAAGCAGATTTGAAAGGTGCAGGTTGCTGAGCCCGCCTTCCTCATATCCAAACATTTTCTCGGCGACCGGATTTGCCAGAATTATGGCGCCGTCTTTTTCAACCATAATGATCCCTTCGGCCGAGCTCTGAAAGATCTGCCGGAACGTGTCCTGGGACAAGACCGTAGAAGCCAAATTTTGCGGAGAGATCATTGCGTGCAATATAGCGTTCATCCGGGGATGATAAAAGTCAGGTTTAACCCTGATGCTCATCCTGAGACGCGGGCCATGGGGAGCCTATTTTTAGTACTTGATTCATTGTGGTTCTAAGCCATGGAAGAAAAAATACTTTGTCCGATTGATTTCTCGGAATCATCAATTAAGGCCCTGAAATATGCCATCAAACTGGCCAAAAAGGAGCATTTGGGGG
>DATBVZ010000142.1:0-3501 GCA_036515095.1 Cyclobacteriaceae bacterium
CGGGGTCAGGGATACTTTCATGTGTTTGGTTTAGGGCATTTTAATGTACCAAACAAATGGAAAATTTAAAAGCCCTTCAGTCAAAGTTCGTTGCCTGGTCGCCGCGGCGTCTTCGGAGAGACCCCGCTGCTCACTTACTCACACCTGCAAGCACCATATATCAACACCCTCATGCCACTCCCAACTCCCCTTCCTGATATAATGCCGGTCACATCGCCTGTTTCAGATGGTATGTCAATGAGACCAACCCGGTAGAGTACGATTTTGTATCAACCAGTTTAAGTTCAATTCTTCTGGATACATCCTGAAACAACGGTTTTCCACCACCAAGAATTACAGGATGAACTGCCATGCCTATTTCATCAATTAGGTTAAGATTCAATAAAGAAGCAGTAAGGTCTGCTCCGCCAAACAGCCAGATGTCCTTTCCCGGTTCGCTTTTTATACGCTTTACCTTTTGTTCTATGTCTCCTTTTACAAGAATGGCTCCGGGCTTTGCCTCCATTAGTGTATTTGAAAAAACGTATTCCGTTAGGCTGGGGAAGCCGGGCATTGCAGCGTCACCCATGGTTAAAGCGAGTTCATACGACTTCCTTCCAATAAAAAGGCTGTCGATCCGTTTGAAAAAATCGGACATTCCATAATCCTGATCGGTGAAGCACCAGTCGTATTCGCCATTTGGTCCTTCAATGAAACCATCAAGGCTGACTGCAAGTCCTAGAATTACCTTTCTCATGATCAGTCATCTGGATATTCTTCATAGACGGGCCGGGAGAAATTCCAGGTCCCAGCGGGGTTTTCGAAGAGACTCCTCGTGTTCATTTACTTTGTATATCGGTAATGTCCGATTATCCTGAAGCGGAACAAGCAGTCTTCCAGAACCTGTCCGGCCCCAATATTGTGAACGATTAAATGCCTCTGCCCGTCAGCCGACTTTTTCCTGACAACAATTCCAATGTGCGTTATTCCACCACCCAGATTCCAGCAAACTATATCTCCCGGCTGATAATCCCCGGGATCCCGGGATATTCTCTTTACAGCCCCGTACCGGGCAAAAAAGGTCATAAGATTTGGGACCCGTCTGTGGTCAATATTCCGGTCAGGTCCCGTTAGTCCCCAATTTTTCGGGTATTTTTCAAAATGCGCTTTTATGTCCTCATGGACCTCCTTTTGCAGGTCTATACCAAGTTTTCTGTACGCCCTGATCACAACGTCCGTGCAGACTCCCTTGCCTGCCGGCACATCACCGTTTGGGTAGTCAAGTCCGAAATATGCCGGGTCGTACTGAACCCTTTGTTTTGTCAACACGAACGTCGAGTCCGCAAGCCGGCTATAAAAGTCGGTCTGTCCAACAGAAGTGCCGACTGTCAATATGAACAAGAATACAACCAGCAATTTTCTTTTCATACCACTATGATGCTTGAGCTACGGCTCAAAAAAATTGCCTCCCTCATACCAGGATTGCAGAATACAGACAGATACCAGGCAAAATAATCAAAATCCAGCGGTAGTGTTTCATTTATCATCCGGTAAAATGACCGCCATCGTTCAGGCAGTAGCGGCAATCCGAACGGATTCCAGGCCGACGCCTGACTTACGGTCCGGGGAGTTTCCTTGACGCCTCTCAGCGGTTCTTTCCTTTTGCGCTTTGCTCTACGAACCCGTCTTTAATAAGCCTTTCCAGATCGTTGAACCTGCATTTCAGGGTATTGGATGTTATTGACAACGGAGTTCCATACCTGTTCATATTCGCTTTCATAAGTTTGCGCTTAAAGCCATTGGCCCTGCTCAGGTATTTGTCCGGATTGGCTGTGAATATGAGCAGGAATTTTGTCGACATAACCTGTTCGGTTCGAATTTCCGTTATATCTGTCCATTCTATGAGTCCGATACCGGCTGCACTTGTATTGTCCGCAATGCCGCTCTCGTCAATTAACAGTCCAATTCCTTTGTCAAACAGCTTTGTCACTCCATACGCGCCCGCCGAACCGAAAAACACAACGGCTGCTATTCCAGCTACGCGTATTGTCATCGGATTCCCAAAAACAGGAGAGACGAAAGCGTCAGGAGTCATTATGAAAAGAATTCCCAATACCACAAAGGCGATTGCCCCTGCCAATAACAGCGCGATCTTCGTCTTGCTGAGTGGAATTTCAATTCTGTTCATGCTTGTTTCCTTCATGATCTTTGGTCGTTCGGTGCACACCTGCCTTGAATTATTCAAGGTACGCCGGATCCGGTTCTAACCAAAGGGTGAACATCAGTAGTGATGGGGCAAACGTCACCCATGTAATTTTCTTTCACTGGTTGACCAGTCAGACAAAGATCATGATCATGATCGATCGGGCGTAGCTAATCTCCGGTGCGTTTCAGGTAGTAGTGGTAGCCAAGAAAACTGAGCGCAATGCTAAATGACATAATCGCCATGGAATGGATTCCCAATGGTAACGTATAATTGACTATCGTCAATCCGGCACCCATTCCCGCCAACAGGAAAAACCATTTGATGTTAATGGTACTGTCTACCTTTGCGTCCGACTGCAATATGGATGAGGCTATGCTTTCGGATATTCCTTTGTCTGCAATCTTATTTTTTAGGCGAAATTCAAGCATTCTCTTTAAAATGGTCAGAATAAAGAGCATTACAAGAATGACCACAAAAATCGTTGCCGTAATATTAAATACTTCCATATTCAGCCCGTTATTTTGATTGGAATAACTATCCTGGGCTATTGCCGTCGATGGGGCAATGGTAATTGCTCCAAGGCACATTACTATTATCTTTTTCATTAGTTGCTATTTAATTTTGTATGCTGGATTAGACAGGTGTTTCCGCTTAATGTTGCAATCAGTCAAAGCCAAGTGCCTCCATTTGTTTCCTGTACTTTCTGTACATTTCACTTGCCTGGAGCAGCGCCAATACGAACGCTGCGGTTAAAACCAGGCAGATGGTTATGCCGGAAATACCTGCAAATACACTGACCAGGTAGCGGCCGAACAGATACCCCGTAATGCCAATTGAGGCGAGGCCGGTAAGGATAATTATCCAGATAACAGAGCCGGTTCCCGTGTTGGCAGGCTCCTTATGCGCCATCCCCGACAAAACCAGCGCCGTAAGATCAAAGTCAAACTCAGGCTTCTTTTGCGCTTCAATCTCAGCAAAGAGCAGTCGATACGCCTCTGCCTTATCCCTGCAGCTCTGGCAACTGTTCATGTGCTCAACAATATTGAGTGTGCCGTTTGCCTTATTCAAAACATACTCCTGGATTTCGTTGTCGTTAATATGCCCGTTCTTCATAGATCTTCCTTCTTGTATTTTAACAGCAGTCGTTCCCGTAAGGCTTTCCTTGCCCTGTATAAATAGTTTTTCACAGTCCCCAGTGGCAATTCCGCAATTTGAGCGATCTCTTCATAGCTTAATTCTTCATTGTGATACAGCGAAATAAGGGTTTTATATACCGGCGGGAGCATTTCTATCTCACGGTTTACAATTTCTGACCG
>DATBVZ010000143.1:0-3300 GCA_036515095.1 Cyclobacteriaceae bacterium
ACGAAGAGCGCAAAAATAAACATTGATGTTTTTCTTGCCCGATAGACGGCCCAGCCCTTTTTCATAAGATAGCCGGGCAACCACCCGCCGAAAATGCTTCCAAAAGTGGAAAGGGTATAGACAAGCGCTACGGGAATGGCCAGCTCGGTTTTTTCCATACCGTATTCCTTGTTAAGGAAGGAGGGCAACCAGAAAAGATAGAACCACCAGACAGGATCCGTAAGGAACTTCCCAAAGAAAAATGACCAGGTCTGCCGGTAGGTCAGCAACTTGATCCAGCTTACTTTCTCATGGTCGCGGGCGACGTCTTCCTGTTCGTCGGCATCACTGTGAATGTAATCCAGCTCTGCCTGGGTAACCTTCTTGTGCTTCTTCGGTACCTCATAGTAGGCAAACCAGAAGATCAGCCATACAAATCCCAGCACTCCCGTAATGATGAAAGCCCACTCCCAACCCCACAACTTGCCGATCAGGGGCACGGTGAGTGGTGCGATGATGGCGCCCAGGTTGGTGCCGGAGTTGAATATCCCGGTGGCAAACGCACGCTCTCTCTTGGGGAACCACTCGGCCGTCGTCTTGATTGCCGCAGGAAAGTTTCCTGCCTCACTGATGCCCAGCAGGGCCCTGGCGGCAGCAAAGCCCGCCGTGCTCCTGGCAAGAGCATGGAGAACCGCGGCGAGACTCCAAACCGTAAGGGCAATTGCGTAACCGATCTTTGTTCCTATTTTGTCAATGAACCATCCTGCCCCAAGCATACCCACAGCGTAGGCCAGCTGAAACGCCACCACAATGTTGGCATAATCGGTCTCCGACCAGTTGAACATCGGCTGCAGGTAGTCGTCTTTGAGCAGGCTTATGACCTGCCGGTCGAGGTAATTGATGGTGGTTGCAAAAAATACAAGGGCACAGATTCGCCACCTGTATTTCCCGACTTGCTGGTTTAGTTTTTCCACGGTCTATGGTTTAGGATTGAATATGAGTTTCAGTGGCGCAGTTAGGGTGCGCTGATTCACGTCCTGATCTGCCGTATTATCCGTAATGTTTCACTAACCTTTTCCGTCAGCAAGGACCAGTTTTTTTCTGCAATGATATCTTTTGTAAATAATTGAGATCCCATTCCCACGCAAATGACGCCCGCTTTGAACCACCCGGACAGGTTCTTCTCATTGGGTTCGACTCCCCCTGTAGGCATCAGCTGCAGTCCCGGAATCACAGGCATGATGGCTGAAACAAAGCCGGGTCCCAGCACAGAGCCGGGAAATATTTTGATCACTTCAGCACCCAGGTCTTTACCGGTAACGATTTCCGTCAGCGTGGCACAGCCCGGTGTCCACATGATATCATGCGCTTTACAGACCGTGGCCATTTCAGCTTTCAGAATGGGCGAGACGACAAAATGGGCGCCTGCTTCAATGAATTTTTTCGTCGTTGCACCGTCAAGGATAGTTCCGATGCCCAATATGAGATCGGGGTATTGTTCCGTATGGGTGAGCAATTGCGTAAACACGTCGTATGCATTGCCTCCCCGGTTGGTGAATTCGAATACACGAACACCGCCCGCGTAGGCTGCGTCAACAACTCCTTTGGCAATGTTCAGGTCTGCATGATAAAAGACGGGTACCATCCCGGTTTCTTTCATCGAAATGACGACCGTGGATACAGAAAATTTACGCATGTTAATTTCTTGTTTTTGTTTTTCAGTTTGCCTGTAACAACCAGTAGCACATGGTTGAAAAAGGCTGGTGTTCCGGCCTACTATCGGGAAACTCTTCCGGAGGCATCCCCTTTCATCAGTTTCTCCACTTCCTCCACCGTGACGAGGTTAAAGTCGCCTTTAATAGTATGTTTCAGGCAGGACGCAGCCACTGCAAAGTTAAGCGCACGCTGGTCGTCATCCGGGTAGGTTATCAGTCCGTAGATAAGCCCGCCCATGAACGAGTCGCCGCCGCCTACGCGGTCAACGATATGGGTGATCTGGTATGTTGGCGCCTGGAATAATTGACTTCCGTTCCAGAGTACGCCGGACCACGTATTATGGCTGGCGCTAACGGAACCGCGAAGGGTGATGATGACCTTCCCGGCTTTAGGAAAGCGCTTCATCAATTGCCTGCCCACCGATTCAAACGCGGCACCTTCGACATGACCGGCAGTTACATCCACCCCTTCCGGCTTAATACCGAAGACCATATCCGCATCCTCCTCATTACCAAGGATCACATCGCAGCGTTGCACCAGCCCCTCCATTACCTCTCCCGCTTTCCTGCCCCATTTCCACAGTTTGGCGCGATAGTTCAAGTCGGTGGATACGGTAATCCCTTTTGCCGAAGCAACCTCGCATGCCTCAAGACATACTGCCGCCGCACCTTCAGAGACCGAGGGTGTGATACCCGTCCAATGAAACCACGATGCGCCTTCAAAGGCCTTGTCCCAGTCGATCGTTCCTTTCCTGATCGTAGCCAGGGAGCTATTTGCCCGGTCGTATACTACCTTACTCGCACGGCTTACGGCTCCGGATTCAAGAAAGTAAATGCCTATGCGGTCGCCCCCCCGGTGTATAAGGTCGGTCTTTACATTGTACTTCCTCAAGGTGGCTATGGCGGCTTCGCCGATATCATTCCGTGGCAGGCTGGTGGCGAAGTGCGCGTCGATCCCATAATTGGCAAGCGACACCGCCACATTCGCTTCTCCCCCACCAAATGTCGCTTCAAGTGCAGTTGCCTGTGAAAAGCGTAAAAATTCCGGTGTCGCAAGTCTGAGCATGATCTCTCCGAAGGTTACTACTTTGGTCATAGGGTGTATAGGGTATATAAGTATATAAGGGTATAGGTATATAAGGGTATATAAGTATATAAGGGTATAAGTATATAAGGGTATAGGTGTATAAGGGAAAAGGCAATGATCAGGGGTGAGGGGCGTGCACGCCGCAAAGCATCATCATAAATCCCTTCGAACCTATATACCTCCCTTATATCCTTTATATACCTATATACTTTTATCCATCCATTCTCCGAATGAACGAATCATCAACTCGCTAATAACCTTTTCCCCACACCAGTACCACCAACCACGCAAAAGTACACCTTCACACCTACGTTATGCGTATCTCTATACCTTATATACCTTATATACCTTATATACCTATACCCCTATACCTTTATACCTTTATACCTATTTTTTTTGCCAGCGTGAAAATATTGAACTTGATCCTATAATCCGAACAAAATTATTTACCTTGTGCAATCGATTGCGCAAGATAAACTATTTACAAGTATGTCCAAGAAAATTCTAAAGATTCACCCG
>DATBVZ010000144.1:0-5663 GCA_036515095.1 Cyclobacteriaceae bacterium
CGGCGGCTGGCTGAAGACCCCCGATCCTCAATCCCTGAAGCTGCATATTACATATGACGGTGGCGAAACATTTGAAGAGGTTACCTACGACACCGAATCCTACGGCGGAATCTGGGAAATGGTGATCAAGAGTAGCAGCACGTCCAGCAAAGACCGCCTGTTCCTGGGACTGGATAAGGGCGGTGTGTATGAGGTGATCATCCCTGCCAAGTCGCTGGCATCTGGGGGGAATTAGATCAAATCCTACCATCTAAATTAAAGATTGTCATCCAGAGTCCCGACGATAGGAGGGGCGAAGGACCCCCTTCAGGTTCGCACGCCCGAAGTGAAACGCACGATCCAAACATGTTAATCAAAGCCTGCATACCACTTCAATCCTGCGAACCTTAAGGGGATCCTCTGCCTGCCCTGCAGAGGGCATTCTTCCTTATTCATCCTTCAAACAATGGGTTGGATTAACCCGCGATGCCTTCACGGCCTGCATGCCCACGGTGAACCACGCGATGCACAGTGCCGCCAATCCTGCTCCTGTGAAATACCACCACTCCAGAGGTATCTTGTAAGCAAAATTGTCAAGCCACTGCTGTGTCAACAGATAGCTAAGCGGTATGGCAAGGAGAATGGAAACGAAAACCAGTTTCGTAAAGTCGCCCGACAACAGGTATACAATCTGGAACTCGCTTGAGCCCAATACCTTTCGGATGCCGATTTCCTTGCGCCTTCTTTCTGCTGTGAACGCGGCGAGTCCGAATAATCCCAGGCAGGAAATGAGGATGGCAATTCCTGCGAAGTACCTTGAAAGAATGGAAACCCGTCTCTCTGCGCCATACTGCGCCTGGTAATCGGCGTCGAGAAAACGATAATCGAAGGAAAAGCCAGAGTTATACGACCGGTAAAAATCCTGCATGCTGTTGATAGCCGGCGTTTCCTGCCCCGCTGCAATTTTCACCATGATCTTTTCAGTATACTCGGGTTTCAGAATAAAAAACATCGGACTGATATCCCACCGTAGCGACTCATAATGAAAGTCCTTGACTACACCTGCAATGTGCAGTCTTCTATCCGGGCCCAGATTGATCTCTTTCCCGACAGGATCCACCATGCCCATGGCTTCAATTCCCGCTTCATTAAATATTACCGCTGAGGTATCCGAGCTAAACTGCCTTGCAAAACTCCGCCCCTGCACGATCTCAAGATCCAGCATTTCGAGGATGCCGAAGTTCACGGGCCTGACAGCGAAGGGAATCCGTTGATCGGGATCTTTTCCATCCCAGTCTATGTCCATTGTGTTACCGCCACCCACCATGCTCTGGCCGATGCTTGAGGCCTGCAAAACGCCCGGGACCTTCTCCAGTTCCAGAAGAAAGGTTTCCAGGCTGGTCTTGACTTTTCCCTCGAGCGGAAAATAAATCACGTTCTCTTTATCATAGCCCAGGTTCTTGTTTTGCACGAATTCTATTTGCCGGTATATAACCAGGACGGAAACGATGAGTATTACCGACAACGTAAACTGGAATACCACCAGGCCTTTCCGTGCCCATAATTCTCCTAAGGATGTATCCAGTCTCCCTTTAAGGACGGTGGCCGGATTGAATCCCGAAAGATACAGGGCAGGATAGCTGCCCGATATAATTCCGGTGAACAGGACGATGCCAAGAAGTGATAGCGCAAAGTTGGCGTCGAAATTCAAGGCGAGGTTCTTCGCGGTAATTTCATTGAACCAGGGAAGGGCAATGTCCACAGCCAGAATAGCAACTGCCAGGGAGAGGAACGCCATGAACATGGATTCCGACAGGTATTGGGCAACGAGCGTTCCCCTCCGGGCGCCGACCGCCTTCTTTATCCCCACTTCCTTTATTCTACGCGATGCCTTGGCGGTAGAGAGGTTCATGAAGTTAATGCAGGCAATGATCAGTATGAAGAGGGCGACGATAGTGAACAGGGTAACATATTCGATCCTTCCACCGGACTGCACCCCGTTTTCATAATTACCGTAGAGATAGTTATCTGAAAATTTTGTCAGGAACAAGGTTCGGTGGGTGTCCTCACTTTTGGTTGAAATGAAAGCTGCGATCTTTTGGTTGAAATCCTCCATACGTGTTCCTTCCTTCAGGACAATAAAGGTATTGGGCCCGGAGTTTCCCCAGCTGGTCATGTCCGGATTCATGTCTGTCAGGTTTTTATACGACAGCACAAAATCAAAGTACTCGGAGGAAGCAGGAGGGAGGTCATTGAATACGCCTGAGACTTTATAGAGCTGATCCTGCTGGAACGTTACGGTCTTACCGATGACGTTGTCCCTTGAATTGAATAATTTCAGGGCAAGCGACTCGGAAATCACCATCGCGCTTTTGTCGGCAAGCACCTCGTCCGCGTTTCCCTGGACCAGGTCGTAAGAAAATATCCTGAAAAAATCCTTGCCGGTGTATTTGCCATTGGCTTTGATGATGTTATCGTCCACGGAAAGGGTCTGGCTGTTGAACCAGTAGGTGGGCGTGGCTACCGCCGAATATTCTACCTCGGGCATTTCGTCTTCCAGGGCTTCCGCCAGCAACCAGGGTGTAGAGTCCGTAACGCGGATGCTTCCTGCATGCTGCTGACTTTCCATCGCCTGAAACAGCCGGCTGTCGGTCTCATGGAACCTGTCAATTCTCAATTCATCGCTCACCCACAAATAGATCAGCAACGTACACACGAGCCCCGTGGATAAACCGACCAGGTTGATAAAAAATGTGGTCTTGAAACGTTTGAAGTTTCTATAGATGAGAAGAAGGTTGTGTTGTAGCATGGTATTTAGTTACCTGTTTTGGTATTTTCCGAATTTGAATGTGTGATGCGCTTTGCAGAGAAATCTGCGCGTCCAAATGCACCGCACGGAGCACTCTTACGCCCCTTCAGGGCTTGTGGTGTCTGCCTCATTAAACGCAGGGCTACACCCTGCGCTGGTGTCTGGCGCCCTTTCAGGGCTAAACAGGACTTAGTAAATGCCGTCTCTTCACTCATTCCTTAATGTCCTTGCGGGGTTGATGAATCCAACTTTCGCGGCCTGGTAACTTACCGTTAACACCGCGATCGCTACTGCCAGGGCGCCGGACGTTATGAATACCATACCGGATAGTTCCACATGATACGCAAATGAAGTTAGCCAGTGTCTCATCCAGAGCCAGGCAATGGGCACAGAAATGAAAAAGGCCACGATCACCAGCAACAGAAATTGCGATGAGGCGAGGTAGAACAACCTGCTTACGGATGCCCCGAAAACCTTCCGGATGCCGTACTCTTTGCTCTTTTGTTCTACGGTATACGCGGCAAGGCCAAATAATCCGAGGCAGGAGATGACAATCGCCAGCGCGGAGAAATACTGAAAGATAGTGCCTGTCGTGCTCTCGGACCGGTAAAGATTATTGAAATCTTCGTCCAGGAAGCTAAATGTTATGGTCTGGTCAGGATTGACAGCCGCCCATTCTTTCTTTGTGGTTTCTACAGCGCTCTCAGCATTACCTTCTATCCGCACCAACATATTCGACAGATCGCCTCTTTCGATATAGAGCAGGAGGGGTTCGATCCTGTCGTGGACAGATTTAAAATGAAAGTCCTTCGCCACACCAATGATTTCATAGGATTCGCCCTCCCCGTCGGTAAGGTATTCACTTACCGGATTTTCAAACCCAAGCACACGCATGGCCTCTTCATTTATGATGGTAGCCAGGGTATCGCCGGGTGAGGATTTTGAAAATGTTCTCCCCATCAGCATCCCGATCTTCATGGTTTCGAAATAGCCGTAGTCGACACCTTGCGTGTGGAACAATACCGATTCGTCTTCGTTTTTGCCTTTCCAGCCTATTCCATCAGTGGAATTCATTACGTAAGAGGGATGTTGACTGCTGGCCGATACCCCTGTGATCTGCGATTGGTTCAGCAATCTGTTTCTCAACGCCGGATAATTTTGAGCATTCCGGATCAATATCACATTTTCCCTCTCCCATCCGAGGTTTTTATTACGGATATACTCCATCTGCGAATAGATCACTATCGTGCCGGAGATCATGACGATGGAGATACTGAACTGAAGTACCACCAATACTTTTCTGAAAGTACCCCCGGCGGATCGTCCCTGTGCTGAGCTCTTCAGCACATGCGCCGGCTGGTAAGACGAAAGGAAGATTGCCGGATAGCTGCCCGCAAGCAAACCGGTGAGTATGGTGGCTACGAGACAGATGGGGAGGATACCACCACTGCTCATGGATGTGTAGTCAATGGTAAGCGCTTTTTGCGTTAGTGTATTAAAGGGAGTGACCAACAGATCAACCAGGAGCAGCGCAATACACATGGCCACCAGCGCCACGATTACCGATTCACCCAAAAATTGAACGATCAACTGGTAACGGAAAGCGCCGATGGTCTTGCGCAGGCCCACTTCCCTGGCTCGCTTGATTGCCCTGGCGGTGGAGAGGTTCATGAAGTTGATACAGGCAATGATGAGGATGAATCCGGCTACTACAGTAAAGATCCGCACATATTGTTTGTTTCCTTTTCCGCCGAGATCGGCGACAAAACTAACCTCACCCAAGTGAATGTCAGTAACCGGCTGGAGGTACAGGTCGGTAATTGACTTTTCCACTTTTGTTCCCAGGAATTTTTGAATCTGTCCGTTGAAATGCCGGTATGAAGCACCGGAAACAAGTTTCACATACGTATACAGTCCGTTGCTTCCCCAATTGTCGCGAAACGACTCAATTTCTGTCAGCCGTTGCGCCATCGGCATGATGAATTCGAACTGCAAATGGGAATTCCGGGGAATTTTTTTCAGGATGCCGGTGACCTGCACATCGCGTTCGCGGTTTACTCTTATGATCCTGCCAAGGGCTTCTTCCTCACCGAACAGTTTTCCCGCCAGGTTCTCTGTGATGACAATCGAATTGATTTCCTTCAGCGCCGTAGAGGTATCACCGAGCAGAAAAAGGAAGTCGAACATCCGGAGGAAATCATCATCGGCATAAATCCCGTGGCCGTCAAAGCGCGCTTCCTCATGCTGGAATGCATTCCACCCAAAGTGTACGCGCGTAGCCATTTCCACTTCGGGAAATTCTGCTTTGAGGGATTCTGCCAGCGGACCGGGAGTAACGGCCACCGGAAAGACCGGCTGACCGGAATAATATTGATTCTCCACAACCCGGTAAAGATCATTCTCATGGGTATGAAACCTGTCATAGCTGCGTTCGTCCAATACATACAACATGATCAGCATGACGGTAGCCATCCCGGTAGCCAACCCCAGGATATTCAGCAACGAATAAAATTTCTGCCGGGTAAATTTTCTGAACGAGATCTTCAGGTAGTTCCAAAGCATACGCTGCTATTTGATTGGCCGTTGTCCGGGAAAATTTATTGCAAATCGATTGATGGTCGTCACTTTGTTGTCTGTCATTTTCTCGGCACATCACCCACAGCCCTTGCCGTATCGAAACCAGTGCCACAGGAAAATCCCTTTTAAAGGGCCAATTTCGCACGATTTTTTGACGGTGCCTTGAAAGTGTCCATCCGCAGAAAAAATAATGTCCACAGATGGACAGTTTCTATGGTTTTTTTTAGCGCCCGGGATACCTTAGCGATACTATGTAATATGGGAAAAGCCGCAGGAAACATACTGTTAGCGGATGACG
>DATBVZ010000145.1:0-4760 GCA_036515095.1 Cyclobacteriaceae bacterium
CAGCCTTCAAATTTACAGAATAGCGCCCGAAGCACCAATTGAAGCATGGCCGGATTGCCGTCCGAGGCAGCAATGACACAATCTGTCATCCTGTAACCCGACCTTCGTACCCTGGCGGGCCATAAAGACAGAAATAAGGAATAACTTAGCGCAAAAATGGAATTCACACTCGGAATTATCGGGGTATTGATCGGGGCATTATCCGGCTGGCTGATCGCCAGGGTGAGATTTTCCGCGACGACTCAACAGGCTGAAACCGCTGCGCTGGTAGAACGGGAAAAAAACAAGGCTGTGTCCGGTCAGCTGGCGGAGTCCAGGCAGGTGCTCGAGGGCGAGCGGGCAAGGATCCTCGAACTCAATCATGCGCTGGCTACCCTTGAGGCTGACTACCGTAACCTGGAGGAGAAGCTGCGCGAACAGCAAAAAGAGGCGCAAAACCTTCAGGATAAGTTCGCCCGGGATTTTGAGAACCTTGCCAACCGGATTTTCGATGAAAAGAGCCGCAAATTCACGGAACAAAACAAGTCCAATCTCGTGGATATGCTTAAGCCGCTGGGAGAACGGATTGTAGAATTTGAGAAAAAGATCGATCAGACCCACAAAGAATCTATTGAGAAGAATGCCGGCCTCTTCAATGAACTGAAAAACCTGAAGGAGCTGAATCTCCAGATGAGCGAAGACGCGCGCAACCTTACCCGCGCATTGAAGGGGGACACCAAGACGCAGGGTGCCTGGGGTGAACTGATACTTGAGCGTATCCTGGAAAAATCCGGCCTGGAAAAGGGACGCGAATACCTGGTGCAGGAGTCGTACACCACCGAGAGCGGGAGGAGGCAGCAACCGGACGTAATACTGCACCTCCCCGACAAACGTCATGTCATCATTGACTCCAAAGTCAGTCTTACTGCTTACGACGGCTACGTTAATTCCGATACGGATGACCAACGGGCAACTTACCTGAAGGCACACATGCAGTCAATTAGGCAACACATGCGCATTCTCGCCGACAAGAACTATCAGAAGAACTACAGTGAAAACGGTTTGGATTTTGTAATCATGTTCATTGCGCTGGAGCCTGCTTACCTGCTCGCTATTCAAAGTGAACGGGGCCTGTATGAAGACGCCCTGGATAAGCGGATCGTTTTTGTAAGCCCTACCTTATTGCTTCCCTCACTGCAACTGATCAAAAGTGTCTGGCGACAGGAATATCAGAACCGTCACGTTCTTGAAATTGCGAAACGGGCCGGCGACCTGTACGACAAGTTCGTAGGATTTACAGATGATCTGCTCAACCTCGGCCGGCATCTGGAAGCATCAAAGCGATTCTACGAGGAATCCATGAAAAAGCTGTCCGTAGGCAGCGGCAACCTGGTGAGTAAGGTTGAAAATCTCAAGAAATTGGGGGCCAAGGCCGACAAGGCGATAGATCCGAAACTGCTGAGCCGCGCCGAAGACCAGGCCCAGCTTTTTGACTGACCTCACGATACGAACGAGGTGGCGTTACCTGGTGAGTCAAAAGTGCCCATTTAACGAAAGACCCGTAATTTCTTTGACCGTAACATAAAATGGTTTGACTTTTGCCCGTTACTTTGTAAAACCATTATCCATTTTGGCCAGGGCTCGAAAGATTTTTTTCTATTTTTTGCTGGCAGCGGGTGTTTTCTTCGCAACGCTCACCGGTATTGTATTCCTGTTCAGAGATCGGATCATCAACCAATTCATCCGGGAGGCCAACAAGAGCCTCAGCACGCCCGTCAAGATCGAAGCAACCGATGTTTCCTGGCTGGAGAGCTTTCCCAACCTTTCGATCGTACTCAAAGACGTCTATGTAGAAGACAGCCATCCGGGGCTCTACCCCCTGCTGACTGCGTCCTCTGTTTCGTTTCAGCTTAAGGTTGCGGAGGCCTTGCGCGGAAATATCGTTATTCACGGCCTTCAGATCACGGGAAGCGAAACGAACCTTAAGGTCAGTGAGGAAGGCGTAAATAACTATACCATCACCAGCAAAACACAGGATTCGCCGGAAGAAGGCGTGCACTTTGCCCTCCGAAATGTGAGGCTCAGAGACACACGCGTGAACTACGTCGACATGAGGTCAAACGAAGAGTACCGATTTTACAGCGAACAGCTCAAGGCCACCATAGATGCCAATCAGGCGCTGTATGATATTGATGCCAATGGTATGGTCACCACTGAAAAAATAAGGGTCAGGCAGGTCGAGTTATTTGCCGGCAAAACTTTTGAAATCGAAAGCGATCTCGTATACGATGACGGACTGCGAAGACTCACCATCAATCAATCGGAACTCGAACTGCGGTCATCGAAATTCGTGATCCACGGTGAGTATGAGTGGAAGGAGAAGACATTGGTGGATCTTTATGCCGAGGGAAAGGATACCGACATACAGACCCTGCTTTCACTTATGCCCGAATCGGTGTCCCGGAACTTCGAGAAGTACCGGAGCAAGGGCGACATGCATTTTACTGCCCGGCTGAAGGGCGAAGTAAGCAGGAAGACAAGCCCGGCGCTGTCGGTGGCTTTCGGTTTTCAGGATGCCACCCTCTTTCATCCGGATTACCGGTCCAGGATAGATAATGCCAACCTGGAAGGTTCCTTTGCCAGCGACCACGTAGCCGATCCTGCCGCCGCGGTGCTGATCCTGAAAAATATTGACGGCAGACTGAACGGGAAAGCATTCCATGCCAACCTCGCGGTTCACAACTTCACCGATTCCGACATAACCCTTGATTTCAAAGGGCAACTGGATGCTGCTTCGGTCGCCGACCTTTATCCGATCCACGATATGACTGATGTTTCCGGTGAATTGCAGGCCGATCTCAGTTTCAGCGGGCGGCTGTCATGGCTGAGGAATCGGGCAACGGCGAAACGTACCGCTACCCGGGGATCCGTGGAATTGAACGATCTCGGTTTCACCTACGGATCACAGCGCATTCCTATACGGGACGTCAACGGAACGCTGCAATTCAATAACAATGATCTGGCGCTGAGTAATGTCAGGGCGCGCCTGGGCAATAGCGATTTTCTGATTAACGGTTTCTTCAAGAATGTGATAACCTACTTTCTCTTCGAAAACCAACCCATAGGAATTGAAGCCGATCTTAAGGCACGCTTCCTGGATCTCGATGAATTGTTTGCGTTTGGTTTTGCCAAGAGCTCCGGCAATACTTCGGGCGAGTATGAATTCAGGATATCCGAGAACATTAATCTCAAGTTCAATTGCGATATCGGATCCCTTCGGTACAAGCGCTTTCACGCACAGCACGTTGCGGGTGATCTTTTGGTAAAAAACCAAATGGCGGTTTCCCGAAATGTCCGGCTGCAGTCCATGGGCGGCAATATTGCATTCTCCGGCAGCGTTGAAGCCCGCAACCCGAAAATTATCGATGTGTCGGGCGTTGCCAGACTCAGTGGCATATACCTTGACAGTGTCTTTTATGTGTTTGAGAATTTCAACCAGGACTTCATCAGAAATACCCATCTCAAAGGCCAGGCCTATGCCGATGTCGATCTAATGATGGTATTGGATCCGGCCCTCCGGATGTTTTCCGAGACGCTCGTATCCGACATTGGTCTGGTTATCCGAAATGGAGAGCTCAATAACTTTGAGCCAATACAAAAGCTTGACAAATACCTGGATGATGAAGGGCTGGACAAGGTACGCTTCTCCGATCTGAAAAATGAGATCCATATCGAAAACAAAAAGATCTACATTCCGCAGATGGATGTGCTCACCAATGTCACCAACATGCACATCAGCGGGACCCACACCCTGGATCAACAAATCGACTACAGGATTGTTACCCCCCTGCGCAGCTACCGAAAGATTAACCTGGGCGAGGCCCGGACTGCTATCGAAGATGACGGTGCCGGCCAAAGCAAACTCTACCTTAAGATCGCAGGAACCACGGACAACTATCGCGTTGTCTATGACTCGGAGTCGGTCAGGAAAAAGATCTCCGAAGATATCAAAAACGAAGTCACGGAACTAAAAGAGATCTTCCGGAATAAAGGCAGCAAAAAGGAAAAAGAGCTGGTGCTGGAGGAGGACGATTATTTTGACTGGGAAAACTAGGTCATTTGGTATGCAATCGCTGTCACGAAAGAGCCTCTGTCAGAAAAAGATTAAGAGGCCTGACGGTCTGAAACGCATTTACCAGGGAATTCTTGAATTTCCGGTTCGTTACGGACTTGTCCGTAAACGCATGGGTCATAATGAAACTCCTGAGCTTCAGCATTGCCACTTCAGGATGATCTGCCGCATAGCCTCTGGGAATCGTTTTCAATTTGTCTCCGTCCCAGAATCCCTGGAATAGACGCCTGAATTTCTTATCGTTTATAATACCCCGGAGGATTTCCGCATTGTAATCAATTTCCTGGCGAACCTTTGCAAGGTTATCAGGAGCGGGTCTGAATAGTCCGCCGGCAACAAAACTTTTGTCCCCGGGCTCAAGGTGAAAATAATACCCCGGACTCCCGAGCCCCTTACCGGTGGCTGAAAATGCGGCCGCAAAATTGGTTTTGTAAGGCTTCTTGTCCTTGCTGAACCTCACATCCCGGTAAATCCGGAATATAAATTTCTTAGGATCAAGCCCCGTCAGCGACCCATCGATCTTTATGAGATCTTCGTAAAGCACCGTAACAAAGTCCTCAAACGTCTCTTTCGCCTGCAGGTACTTGTCTTTATTCTTTTCAAACCAGTCCCTGTTGTTGTTTCTTGCCAGCCTTCTTAAAAATGACAG
>DATBVZ010000146.1:0-5383 GCA_036515095.1 Cyclobacteriaceae bacterium
CATTGTTTACGTTGACATTCCCACCCAGGGGCAGGAACTGGCACAGCACGATGTATTCGGAACGGTTGAGGCGGTAAAAACCGTATCCGATCTCTTCATGCCCGTTAGCGGAAAGATAACGTCGGTCAATCCGCTGCTTGAGAGCGATCCGGAAAAAGTAAATGAGGATCCCTACGGCGAGGGTTGGATGGTAAAGCTTACGCTCAACGATTCGAATGGGAAAGAAGGACTCCTGTCGGCACAGCAGTACAAGGAATTGATCGGTGCCTGACGCCTTGGCGCCAGCGGATCAGGGCTAAAACTATTTAGCATGCATATTTGTTGATCACCTAATAGCCAACATCCGGATTCAAGCAACTTGCCGTATGATCGAACTTCCAGTTATACAAAGTGATTCCCTGCCCCAAAAGAAACCCAGCTGGCTGCGGGTAAAGTTACCTGTCGGCCCTGAATATGCGAAAGTTCGGAAGGTAGTAGATCAGTATAAGCTCCACACGATCTGCGAAAGTGGCAATTGCCCCAACATGGGAGAATGCTGGGGGGCGGGTACTGCGACCTTTATGATCCTGGGCAACATTTGCACCCGGAGCTGCACGTTCTGTGCTGTCGCCACCGGACGTCCCACAGAATATGACACCGATGAGCCAAGACGGGTGGCCGAAGCCATAAAGCGAATGGGGGTGCGTCATGCTGTAATCACGTCCGTCAACCGCGACGAACTTAAGGACAGGGGCGCAGAGATATGGTATCAAACTGTGGCAGAAACAAAGAAGGCCAGTCCCGAAACCACGATCGAAACATTGATCCCGGATACCAAAGGAAATTGGGATGCCCTGGAAAGAATGATTTCCGCAGGACAGGAGGTGGTGTCCCACAATATCGAAACGGTACCCCGGCTTTACCGAAACGTCAGGCCGCAAGCGAAATACGAACGTAGCCTTGAGCAGATAAGACGTATACGGGATTATGGAAAGCGGACAAAATCAGGTATCATGCTGGGGCTCGGTGAAACGAATGACGAAGTGTTCATGGCCATGGATGATCTTGTTGGGAGCGGATTGCTCATCCTCACGCTCGGTCAGTATTTGCAGCCCACCCGCCTTCATCACGAGGTGATCGAATATATCCACCCAGACACCTTTGCCATGTACCGGGAAGAAGGCTTGACACGGGGGCTACGGTATGTGGAATCCGGGCCACTCGTGCGCTCATCCTATCATGCTGAACGTCACGTGAACGTTCCGTTGGACTAGTTGGCCCGCCAGCGTTAATTCCCTTCCTCAGGGGCGATCCGCTCGTCACGATTTGCAAATTCCCAGGCTGTGTAGAAAACACATTGTGCACGACGGGCTAGTAAATCGAATTCAATTTTATCCACCTCATCGCTTGGCTTGTGATAGTCTTCATGAATGCCATCGAAATAAAAAATAATAGGCACACCATGCCTGGCAAAATTCCAATGGTCCGAGCGGTAAAACAGCCGGGAGGGGTGCTCTCTCTCGTTGTAGGTGTAATCGAATTCCAGGTGGCAGTATTTCCGGTTCACGGATTCGCTAAGCTGATTAAGGCCGGATGACGGCTCTCCGGTGCCTATAATATATACGTAGGGCTTGCTGTCTTCATGTTGGGCATCCCTTCTGCCTATCATGTCCATGTTCAGATCGATCACCGTTTTTTCCATGGCGAAAACAGGATTGGCCGAATAGTATTCTGATCCGAGCAGGCCCTTTTCCTCCCCCGCGAAAGTCATGAACAACATGCTTCTCCTTGGGCCGTTGCCTTCTCGTTTGGCTTCCGCAAAGACCCTTGCAATTTCCATTACGGCTGCTGTTCCCGAGGCGTCGTCGTCGGCGCCGTTGTTGATGCGGTCTCCGCGTCCGTTCGCACTAATGCCGATGTGATCGTAATGCGCGGTGATCACAACAACCTCATCCCTGATGTCTGTCCCCTCCAGGTATCCCAGTACATTTTCCGTCTGTATCGTTTTGACTTCCATCGAACTCTTAAATGCGATGGTCGTCGGCCTGACCTTAGTCAGTGCTTTTTGCGCAGGATCTTCTCTGGCCAGCGCCCTGAGCTTGCTGGCAGGCACGCCCATTAACGATTCCACAATTTGTGGTGACACTACAAAGGAACCTTCATTGGGTGCATGCACCACCGGCTTTTCCAGGGAGGGACGTTCATTGGAAACATAAGCATTAGCCTGTGTGACAAGCGCATCATAGGCACTTTCGGTGTCCGTGTTCCAGATGAGGATCATCCGGGCCCCGCGCTGCCGCGCCTTCGCCGCCTCGGGGAGGTTATAGAGCCTTCCGTCGTCGATCCGGATAAGAACCGCTTTTCCTTCAACGTCGAGCACGTTCAAATCTTCATTACGGGCCAGTCCGGCGAACACAAGCGGTACGGTGACCTCGCCACCGGAGTCTGCCTCGCCATAATAGATCACCTCTTCAGCATGGTTAAACGTTTTATTGCCTGACTTTACATAGGTTTCACCCGGTGCACTCAGATAAAGGTCAATCGGTTGGAAGAATCCATCTTCTGCCGGTCCGGTCAAACCAATCATTTCAAAATGAGAACGGATGAACGCCGCAGCTATGCGCTGGCCGCGCGTGCCGGTTTCCCTCCCTTCAAACGAATCGGATGCCAGTATTGAAACCTTCGCTTTCAGTTCTGCAGGCGTGATACGGTTCGCATAATCCCGGATGCCGGGTGGTTGCGTTCCGAGAAGAGCGACCAGGAAAAGCGCGGGGAAACAAAGAAGCAATAATCGCATTTGAAAGGTAATTGATGAAGTACTTAAGTCTTTCGCTGAAAACGTTTTACATGAATCGCTACAGGTAGTGCAAAGATAAACCCTTTTAGAATTTCGGCAGTTCCCGCCGGCCGGGGGAGGCTTGATCCGGCAAAGTTGGTTCCGGTTTGGCAGTCATTTTTAGTTATTCCTGCTAAAATTGGCATTAGTTAATTTACCTTTGTGCCCGATAAAGTGCATAAAACGGCTTAATATTAAGTATTTGATGAAAACCGATTCCCGCAGTAAGGACAAGTTCGAATTCCGACACATCGGCCCTGATGCTGCCCAGGTGGCGGAAATGCTTAAAACGATAGGCGCAAAGAGTTTGGATGATCTCATCGATCAGACTATTCCCTCTTCAATCCGGCTCCGTGATCCTCTGGACCTTCCCCCTGCCCGGACCGAACAGGAGTTCCTGTCCGGTTTTAGTAAGACGGTCGGGCAGAACCGGATTTTCAAAACCTACATCGGGACGGGATACTACAACTGTTACACCCCGGGTGTTATCCAGCGAAACATAGTGGAGAACCCAGGCTGGTATACCGCCTACACACCCTACCAGGCTGAGATCTCCCAGGGCAGACTGGAGGCCCTGATCAACTTTCAAACGGTGATCATTGACCTGACTGGAATGCCGATCGCTAATGCCTCCCTGCTGGATGAGGCCACTGCGGCAGCTGAGGCCATGCATTTGTTCTTTGCATCGCGGAAGGGGAATAAGAAAGATGCCAAAAAGTTTTTTGTTGATGCCAACATCTTTCCACAAACGCTTGATGTACTCAAAACAAGATCGAAGCCGATTGGCATCAAGCTGGAAGTTGGTGATCCTGCAAAACTGAATATGGAAGATCCGGATCTGTTTGGAATCTATCTTCAGAATCCTGACAACAACGGCGCCGTTCACGATCACACAGCGTTTAGCTCGCGCGCGCATGCACAGGAGGTATTCGTGGCGATCGGTACTGACCTATTGAGTCTGGTAATACTGAAATCACCCGGTGAAATGGGTGCCGATGTTGTGCTCGGTTCATCCCAACGCTTTGGTGTTCCTATGGGATATGGCGGACCGCATGCAGCTTTCTTCGCAGCACGGGATGAATTCAAGCGTCAGATGCCAGGCCGGATTATCGGCGCATCGGTGGATGCCAACGGAAACCCGGGCTACCGGATGGCGCTGCAAACCCGCGAGCAGCACATCCGAAGGGAAAAGGCCACTTCCAATATTTGCACGGCGCAGGTATTGCTGTCGGTAATGGCCGGAATGTACGCCGTCTATCACGGCCCATCCGGATTAAAAAACATAGCCGGCAGAATTCACGATCTGTCGATCATGCTGGAGGGAAGGCTGCGCGAGCTGGGGTTACGCCAACTCAATGATCATTACTTTGATACACTTAAGGTTGAAATAGCTGACAAGGAGAAACTGCGGATTGAAGCGCTGCGTCACAACATAAACTTTCGCTACTTTGAAGACAACTGCATCGGAATATCGCTCGACGAAACAGCTACAGTCAGTGATGTAGACAGCATTGCAGATGTGTTTCGGTCGTGCATGGCACCCGGCATGATTGCCGTTACATTGAACGGGCAACCCTCATCGTGGCCTTCATCGCTGCAAAGGAAAACCGCTTACCTTACCCATCCCGTCTTCAACCGGTATCACTCCGAGCATGAGATGCTCCGTTACATCAAACGGCTTGAGAACAAGGACCTCTCCATGGTCCACTCCATGATATCCCTGGGATCCTGTACCATGAAACTCAACGCCACAACAGAAATGGTCCCCATCACGTGGCCCGAACTGGCGAACATCCACCCGTTTGCCCCCATCGATCAGGCTGCGGGCTATCAGGAAATGATCCATGACCTTGAATCCTGGCTCAGGGCAATTACAGGATTTGACGGCGTTACCCTTCAGCCCAACAGCGGAGCGCAGGGTGAATACACAGGCCTGATGACCATCCGGGCTTACCACGAAAGCAGGGGTGAAGGTGAACGGAACATTGCCCTGATACCTTCCTCCGCGCACGGTACGAATCCGGCCAGTGCTGTAATGGCGGGGATGAATGTGATCGTTGTTAAGTCGGATTCGGAAGGAAAAATTGACGTGGAGGACCTGACCACTAAAGCCGCACAGCACAATAAGAAACTCGCCTGCCTGATGGTGACATACCCCTCGACTCACGGTGTCTTTGAAGAGTCAATTGTACAGATCTGCGATATCATCCATCGCCATGGCGGAATGGTTTATATGGACGGTGCCAACATGAATGCGCAGGTGGGTCTGACGTCACCTGCGAGCATAGGCGCTGATGTATGTCACCTGAATCTGCACAAGACATTTTGCATTCCTCATGGAGGAGGCGGTCCGGGCATGGGCCCCGTGTGCGCAAACCAAAAACTAACGCCCTTCCTTCCCGGCCATACGCAGGCCAGGATCGGAGGAGAAAAGGCGATCCATGCCGTGTCTGCTGCTCCCTGGGGCAGCGCGAGCATTCTTGCTATCTCATACGCCTATATTGCGCTGATGGGAGCGGAAGGGCTGACCAATGCAACGAAGACGGCAATCCTGAACGCGAATTATAT
>DATBVZ010000147.1:0-3498 GCA_036515095.1 Cyclobacteriaceae bacterium
ACCTGGGAAGGATCGGGTACCCGGTTGTTTTTGATATCACACATTCCATCCGCAAGTATGGAATTCCCAGCGCTGACGCCAAAGGCGGAGCGCGGGAGTTCCTTCCTGTCTTATCCAGGGCCGGCGTGGCCGCTGGGGTCGATGGTGTATTTATCGAAACTCACCCGGAGCCGGACAAAGCGCTGTGCGATGCAGCGAGCCAGCTGTGCGTATACGACCTGGAAGAGTTTCTCAAACCATTGCTCGAGGTGCACGAAATTGAAGTAAAATACAGGAACCGGGAAGTTATTCCCGCCTGATAGCAGAATATCCTTAATCATCCTACGAATGGAATTATACCTTGATTCAGCCGACATCAATGAAATTGAAGAGGCATTTAAGTTAGGCTTCTTGACCGGGCTGACTACAACGCCCACATTTATGCACCGGGGCGGCGTTACCGACATTGACGGCCTTATCATGAAACTCTCGAGGATCGTACCGGTGCTTCAGATTGAAGCGCTCGGAGATACGGCCGACGAGGTCCTGGCAGAAGCCAAAAGGCAACTTGACCTCGGGCTCGATCCCCAAAAGACCGTTTTCAAGATACCCGTTTCGCTTGAAGGTGTGCGCGCATGCCACCTCCTCCGCAAGGAAGGTCTACTTGTTAATGTTCACCTTATCTACACACTCCAGCAGGCCTACATGGCCATGCAGGCTGGCGCCACTTATGTCTGCCCGCTGGTCGGCCGTCTTCAGGATCAGGGGCATGACGCATTATCCCTGGTAGAGCAATGCGTCTTTGCCGCCGATCACTACAACTACGATACGAAGGTGATGTTCTCCTCGGTACGTAATGCGGAACACGTGCGCAATGCGCTGAACATTGGTGTTCATACCATCACGGTTCCATGGAAGATCTTAAAACAATTGACAGAGAACAATTTTACGACGTTAGGTACGGAGCAATTCGTGGAGCATACGCGATTGATGACGGTAAAGGTCAGGGACACCATCAACCCAATCAATCCCACGGTCACGGCCGACACTCCGCTGATGGATGCCATCGTCAAAATGACGGAATACGGATTTGGGGCTGTAACCGTGGTAAATAAAGACGGAACCCTGGTTGGTGTATTCACCGATGGAGACCTGAGACGGAAAATACAGGCCGATGGAAGGGATGTGCTGAAGAAGAATATGGGCGACTTCAAATACGGCCCACCCATTGCGGTTGATATAAACGCCTTGCTCCACGAGGCTTCGGCGCTCTTCAAAAAAACGAGCGTCGACACGATCCTGGTCACTGATGACGGAAGGCCGGTTGGAATGCTGGATATTCAGGACCTGAAGACAGACAGCAGTCTCTGATGCAGGCCGCGTTTCCGCTTTCTGCCGCAGCACACAATAACGAGGCTAATTCCCGCTGACGTGGAACGGGTTGAACGCACCTTCACGGACCTGGGCGGAACATTTTGTATTCCCGTTGAGGAATTGCGCAAGAAATCGGAAAAAATCCGCGCTTACATTTTCGACTGGGATGGCGTCTTCAATGATGGCGCCAAGAACGAGACCGGCAGCAGTTCCTTTGGTGAGGTCGATGCCATGGGCACCAACCTCCTGCGCTTTTCGCATTATCTCCGCCATGAGAACATGCCGTTCGCCGCGGTAATGTCGGGTGCGCGGAACACCATTTCTTTTCAGTATGGTTCGCGTGAGCACATGCACGGGGTCTACTTCAACGTCAAGAACAAATATCTCGCATTTGAACACTTCATCCGACAGCACGAGCTCAGGCCGGAAGCGGTTGCGTTCTTCTTTGACGATGTGCTCGATCTCTCGGTGGCCGCATCCTGTGGCCTGAGAATAATGATCAACCGCAAGGCAAATCCGCTGCTCAGGGATTATGTATTGAATAACAAGCTGGCCGACTACGTCACCGCCCACGAGGGGGGATCGTTCGCGTTGAGAGAAGCCTGCGAAATGATGATCGGGGTGAGGGGAAATTATGACGCCGCTGTCAGGGAGCGGTCGAATTTTTCAAGAGCCTACGACGAGTACTTTACCGAACGGGAAAAGATACCAACCGCATTCTTCTCCTGGGATGGGGCTGCCATAGTTCCGGGGACGGTGTAATGAAAGTCTCAACACCGCAAATACCGTTCAGGGGCGCACCTCCCCGATTATTCACTTTTTTTGCTGTGTACCCTTAGGGGAATTGAGTAAATTAGCTGACTGTAATCAGAAAATAGCGTTTCACTTGCGTTTTAACTATCAATAAAGACCCGGCCAGAACTTCAACAAATCCAGCTATGAAGCAGCAAACCGATGCCGAACCGTTAAAGAGTCTTGATGAGTGGGAGGATGACGTACTGAGGCGTTATCCCGATCCTGATGCTGTCGCGACCGGAAAATCGAAAGACGACTACCGCAACTACGATGAACCGGCACGTGATACGGTGAAGGAGTTTTACAGACTAAATCATACCTACCAGACCTACGACTTCGTACTGCAGAAAGAAGCGGAATTCCTGCCCTTTAATAAAAAGGAAATGCCGGTTTGGGAGGCATTTGATTTCCTCAATCAATTGGTTGACGATTCGGACCCCGATACGGACCTGGATCAGTTTCAGCATTTGCTCCAAACGTCGGAGGCAATTCGCGCGGACGGCCATCCGGATTGGATGGTGCTGACAGGACTGCTGCATGACATGGGCAAAGTGCTCTGTCTTTTTGGCGAGCCGCAATGGGCTGTTGTTGGAGATACTTTCCCTGTCGGTTGCGCCCATTCTGAAAAGATTGTTTACCCGGAGTTCTTTGCTCTGAATCCGGATAGCAGGAACGAGAAATACAATACGAAGTACGGCGTGTACTCACCCAATTGTGGTCTTCGGAATGTGCACATGTCGTGGGGTCACGATGAGTATGTATACAATATGGTGAAGGATCATTTGCCGGAATCCGGCCTTTACATGCTTCGCTATCACTCGTTCTATGCTCAGCATCGCGAGCATGCATACGACCACCTGATGGATGACCACGACCGGGAAATGTTCCGGTGGGTCAGGCTGTTTAACCCTTATGATCTTTATTCAAAAAATCCGAATCCACCCAACTGGCAGGAGATCCGGCCCTATTACGAGGACCTGGTGGCAAAATACGTTCCCGCTACATTAAAATTTTGAGCCCCTGCCGGATCACCGCGCATGCCTTGATCATGGGAATGTTTATGCCGGATGAATAAACTCCAGACAGAAGATTACATCGTATTTTTCGTCTACTTCGTTGTCGTAGTCGCATATGGGTATTATGTTTTCAATAAAAAGAAAGCGTCCTCCCCTGACTCCAAAGATTTCTTTCTGGCTGAAGGCTCACTGACCTGGTGGGCTATCGGCGCCTCACTCATTGCTTCCAATATTTCCGCCGAACATTTCATCGGCATGTCCGGTTCGGGTTTTGCGCTGGGTCTTGCCATTTCTACCTATGAGTGGATGGCAGCCGCCACGCTTATCATCGTTG
>DATBVZ010000148.1:0-2987 GCA_036515095.1 Cyclobacteriaceae bacterium
TGTTCATGTCTTTATAGCTTAGGGTAAAAAAAGATGGCTTCACCGGTGTAAAAGGGGATTCTTTGATGAAATCGCCCACCACGCCAATGATCGTGTATTCTTTGCCTCCGGTGGTTACAACTTCTCCCTTTGGATCCTCAAAGCCCATCAAACTGGCGGCAGCCTCATTCAGGATCATCGCAGTAGTATCTGTCACAAGATCCCGCGAAAAGTCACGGCCATCGATAACTTTCCATCCCACCGTCGTTCCAAATTCGTGCGTTCCCTTGTTGCTCATCAGGAGTGGCTGAGTGTCTGGGACTTTTCCTTTCCAAGAGATGTTGGTGGTACCTCCATAGTCGCTGGTAATGGAGATATTCGATCCGCCTATTTCGGCAATAGCCCCGCTATTCAGCAGGTCGTTTCGTAAGGCATCGAAATGATGGCGAAGATGAGGCGTATTCAATCCTATCTCGATCAGCCCACTGTGGTTATACCCAACCGGTCTGTTTCGTGCAAAGTCGATCTGCCGGAATACCACTACAATACCGATCATAAGGGTGATCGATACCGTAAACTGGACTACCACCAGGATTTTGCGCGGAAGGGAGGCAAGCCGCCCTGGCGCGAAAGTTCCCTTCAATACTTTCACTGGAATAAAAGAAGAGAGGTATAATGCCGGGTAACTGCCCGCTAATAACCCTGTTATGACCAGGAAAAGAAGTCCCATCAACCAGAACCAGGGGTTGGTCCACAGGATTTCCACTTGTTTAGCGGCAATTTCATTAAAAAAGGGAAGCACCAACTGAACCAGTACAATCGATATCACAAAACTTAAGAAAACCGTTAGCCATGATTCGCACAGGAACTGGGCGATAAGTTGGCTTCGGACCGAACCAACGCTCTTGCGAAGTCCTACTTCCTTTGCCCTTTTTTCTGAGCGCGCGGTGGCAAGGTTCATGAAATTGATGCAGGCAAGTACCAGGACGAAAACTCCGATCATTCCGAACAGCCATACGTACGTGATCAGGCCGCCGGTGTTCACTCCATTTTTGAAGTCGGAATACAAATGCCATTTGCTCATGGGGTGCAGAAAAAATTCCGGCTTGTAACCGGGTGGATTGTCAAGTTTCATCCGGATGTCGCGGATCATATCCGAAACCGTTTTGAAGTCACTTCCTTCCCTGAGCTGCACGAAGATTTGCCACGAATTCTCATCCCATGCATGTATGGATTGACCTGCATAGCCATTCATTCTGGTATAAAGCTCCCATGGCGCAAGGAATGTTACATCGGAGAATGAACTGTTATGAGGATAGTCTTCAAAGATTCCTGTGACCTTTACGCTTGTATTTTCGTTAAGCGTTATCATTCTGTTCATGGGATCCTCTCCGCCAAAAAGATCCTTCGCAAGGGTTTTGGAAAGCATGATGGAGTGCATGTCATCCAGGCCTCGGCGTGAACCGGTCAGCATGTTCAGCGACATCATCTCTGTGAAATCAGTCTCCACATAGCTCCCGAACCTGGTCAGCTTTTTATCGGGAATACCAAGTATGACCTCTTGGGTATAGCTGGACATGCTCACCCTTTCAAAATCAGGATAACTGCTTCGGAGTTCCTCACTCAGGGGGATCGGTAACGAGTTATAGGATGACTTCTCGACATCGAAGGTCACAAACTGCCACACCTGGGCCACCCGGTCATAGTTTACAAAATTCTTATTGAAAGACAATTCATCCCAGATCCAGAGACCGATGAGTATCGTGACCGTCATACCTGCCGCCAGGCCCCCGATGTTGATGAGCGAATAGGCTTTGCTGCGCAACATGGTGCGCCATCCTACCTTGAAATAACTCTTTAGCATACCGTATGTGTTTACACTTGTATGACCCTCTACTGGACGGATAATCCCGGGCCGACAGAGAAGGAGCACATCGATGATAAATTTTGCATCCGCCCTTACCTTCCCTCTTTCATTCAGCCGTTCGTTGTATAACTCCACCAGATCGCCTTCGATGTGATTCACCAGCTTCGGGCTGCAATACCACCGGAAGAAGCGGAGGAAGAGGCGTGGCGGAGAGGAGCGCCGCTTCATGACGTAAACTTCGTCTGCAGTGCCATCTTCGGTATGTCATTCCAAAGCGCATCGCGCGTGGTCTTTGAGTACTCCATCGCTTTTTTTCCCAGGGCCGTGATCTGGAAATACTTCTTGGGTCTGCCCGCACGCTCTTCCGTGGCTTCGCCATCATAAGACCTCAGGTAGCCTTTGTCCTCGAGCCTTTTGAGCGCAGTGTGAAGCGCCCCCATACTGACGCTGCGGGCTAGCCGCGATTCAATTTCTTTCTTGATAGAAACGCCGTAAGCGTCCTTGTACAAGACCCCCACCGTGAGGATCACGACCTCCTCAAATTCACCTAACTGATACTTTTTCATTTACGATAAAGAATTGTGACTGAAGTTATCTGGACTAAGCTTCCCCTATCAATCCGCGAAATCCTTAAATCCGTTTAATCCGCGATATTATTTTCCTAATTGTAGGAATAACAATTGTGCCAGTCTGGTAAACAGGCGTTTCTGACGATACGCAGGCATAATCCACAAAAGTAAATGATCGCATCCGGACAGTTACCGGGCGCAGGCGAACGGTCAGACCACAAACGCGGCAAAAATTCAATGCCGAATCCAGATTAGCACAGCGATCACGATGATTTTACGCGATTCCATCCAGAAGCGGTCGGGAAATAAATCCAGGGTCGCATACGCTCACAGTACCCAAGGTTCCGTAAGAACCCAATGTCTGTAGCAAACCGAATCGATCAAAACGCGCCGCGCCCTGGGCGCTATGTTAACTCCGGGGTGTGTCTTTGAAATGACGCAGGATCGATGCAACGCGTCGCAAATAACGGATGCACTCTATTTATCGCAACGATCTAACGACCTGGCAATGCAAAGGCCACATAACTGTCACCCTTTTCCGCGCCGTTCTTCGTGCCACCGCAGGCGACAAC
>DATBVZ010000149.1:0-3437 GCA_036515095.1 Cyclobacteriaceae bacterium
AGCCAGCTGATGTCCTGAGCGCCGGACGGTAGCGCGAGCCCCAGAAATACAACGGTCAACAGGTTTTTCATCGCAATGATAATAGAGTTAATTGCAACGTCCGGAATATACTTAGCCCTCACGGTAGAAGTCCTGCAATGCATCAAAGTAGACCTGGTCCCATCCTTCTGTTATGTCGTCATAAGCCTCATCGGGGATGTTGGAATGGTGCAGTTCCACGGAAGTTCCTTTCTTGTGTTCATGCAATTTAAGGGTCACGATCGATTTATCCTGCGATTCACCAAAATACCATTGTTGTACGATCTTCCTGCCTTCCTCGAAAGCCAGATTTTTACCTGTGATACTCCCCTCCCACAACGAGAATTCGGAACCCGGCTCGGTAGACATGATGGCCTCTTCGCCCGACCAAAGATGGATGGTATTGGGATTGGTGAGGGCATTGTAAACATCCATGGGTGGTGCGGGGATGATATAGTACTTCTTAAAGTCTTTCATGCCGTATAAACAGGGGCTTTCTGGTGCCGCATTTCTTGTGAATCCTTTCAGGTAAATTGATGAAATGACCCATCAAAAACAAACTAAACAAAGCAGACCGGAAGACGACCGGATGAAAATTGAAGGGACCGCCTGCGATTGGTAATGCGAAAATGCGCGGTGAAGGTATTGGCCGGATTGGGTAAAATTGTTTACGCTTCTCTTAACGAAACTGCATGAATAGTTTAGTTTTATGGGTATGAACGAGATCGTCCAAACAACAACCCGATTTCTTGTCCTCGTGTCATGCGCGACCATGGGCGTCACATGCCAGCCAAGACAAGAGGTAGTCAGGCAGTGGTTTAAAGGCAACCTGCACACCCACTCCTTCTGGAGTGATGGCGATGAATATCCGGAAATGATAATGGAGTGGTATAAATCCAACGGTTATCATTTTGTGGCGCTGTCGGATCACAACACGCTGGCAGAGGGCGAGAAATGGATCAAGGTGCCTGACAGCAGAATGTACGAAGACGGATTTCAGCAGTACCTTGCCCGTTATGGTGAGAATTGGGTGACTTACCGGGTTGATTCGGGTCGCACAGTGGTAAGGCTCAAGACCTTTGAAGAATACAAGCAACGCTTCGAGGATGAAACCTTTCTGATACTCCCCTCCGAAGAGGTCACGGACCGGTATCACGATAAGCCGGTCCACATTAATGCGACAAATATTGAGCGTAAGATTCCACCACAGGGAGGTAACAGTGTGCTTGACGTAATGCAACGCAACATCGACGCAATATTGCAGCAGCGGGAAGAAACGGAGGTACCTATGTTTCCGCACATCAATCATCCGAATTTTTTTTATGGGGTTTCCGTGGCGGATATGATCGGATTGCAGGGCGAACGGTTCTTTGAAGTATACAACGGTCATCCGATGGTGCATAACTACGGCGATTCCCTTCACCCGGATACAGAAACCATGTGGGATATGATCAACATTGCCTACGCGAACAGAGATCAGCCGTTAATGCTAGGCCTGGCCACGGACGACAGCCATAATTATCACCAGTTTGGCGCTGCATACAGCAACGCGGGCAGAGGGTGGGTGATGGTTCAGGCCGATTCGCTCACTCCGTCTTCGTTGATCCGGGCTATGGAGCAGGGTTCATTCTACGCGACAACGGGCGTTACACTCGATGAGCTGACTTTCAACGGCAACCGCATAACTATCCGGGTAAGGCCGGAGCCGGGTGTTCGTTATGAGATTCGGTTCATTGGCGCCACGAAAGCAGATCAGCGGCCAGTCATACTGAAAGTTATGCAAGGAACTGAAGCGGAATTCCCGGTGAATGAAGACCTCATGTTCGTTCGCGCTAAAGTCATTTCTGACCGGCTAAAACCGAATCCATTTCAGGAAGGTGACTATGAGGTTGCCTGGACGCAGCCAGTAGTCCATCCTTAAACCCGTTGCAGGCCGGCAAGTCTTGCGGCCTGAAAGCAACTCCGGCAACGATTGCAGTCGAATTCTTGTGTAGAGTTGAACATTACAGGCATATCTTGCGTACTATCAGTAGCGGATTTTTTTAGTTGAATGATTCCTGTGCGCGTAGAGTAGCCGGAATCATTTGCCGCGCCGTCCTATGGGGAAAGATTATTGGGTAACGATCGCTTATTGCCAAATCCATTAAGTTGTATTCGCAAACGGACGGAATATAAGATTGACGTGTATATGAACTGGATAACGATATATATTAAAGGCAGGGGAGACTTCCGGGAAGAAGTGAAGCGAAAGCTGGATCACTCCCATCTGAACCTTATGCCGGGTAATATAGGGGGGGCGGTTGATTCGTCATACACCTACGACATGTATTGGGTGGACGAGGATACCGATCTGCAGGATTTGAAGAAAGCCATAGGCGCCAAGGTCATCTGGAAATACCGTCTTCAGTTTTACGGAAGCCTTGAGGCATTCATTGAGTCTCAGCATACGCATGACCGGTCGGGATTCACAAGAGATGAACAGGCACGGATTAATTCCATCCGGGAAAAGGCAAAAGACTGGTGACCTGGCAGGGTCAGGCGTCCCTTAGTAACTGCAGAAGTTTGCTGTCAAGCTTATGCCCGTGCCAATCCTGATAGGCGACGTCCTCGCGACGCGAATTCATAATTCCGAAGTCGCCGATGAATTCCCAGAGTGCAAATCCGATGTTGTGCTGTTTCAGTATATCCAGCACATCGCCAAACCAGGCAAGGAAAACGTCATGAGGAGTCTTGTTCCAGCAGCCGCATTCGCCGCAGTGAACGCCTACCCCTTCATTGACCAGATCGATCCACGGCTTGTACGCTTCCTCAAGCATGGCGCGGCTAAGGTATTTATCGCCCACCTGTCCGGGCCATTTAGGTTCGGGCAGGCTTTCGGGATCTTTAAATGCCCACGGCGCTTTGTAATGTGAGATTATTCCAGGATGGTATCCGCGGCAGCTTTGTGCGATGTTAAGGTCTTTGATTTCAGGGATTACCGTATTGCCGCCATTGTTTCCGTCTGCGATAACAAGATGGCTGGGATTCTCTTTCCGGATGGTTTCTGCCGCCGCCTTAGCCACTTTGCGATACAGGCTGCCCGGAACGGCCGAGCGCGGGGAGTGCTGATCGTTCATATCCTCCCGCATGGTGGGCTCATTTACCAGGTCAAAGCTGATCAACTTATTGGAGATGCTCCCGTAGCGTTTCGCCCACATCTGCCAATGAAAACAAAAAGCATCCAGGGCTTCCTGATCAGTCCACAAATTGTAAGGTTCGTGAAAGCCTGCATTAATACAATATCCGGGTGCGCGGTGAAGATTGAGACTCACATGCAGGCCATTTTTGTGTGCAAGCGCAACTACCCGGTCAACGTTATCAACGGCCGACGGTTTTATCCGGTAAACCTCCTCGGGGGTGATCTTTTTGTCGTGGTCAAT
>DATBVZ010000150.1:0-8766 GCA_036515095.1 Cyclobacteriaceae bacterium
GAGACTGCCGGGGTATAATCAGTTTTCATGCACCTCTTGTTGGGTGGCATCCATCGTATTGCCCTACAGCTGCAAAACGGACCGGGGATACAGGTAGGCAACAAGCAGAATGATACTCTGCGAGCACAATCTTTCTCGGGACAATAGTGGGTTCACGATCGTCATCATTGGAGCGTGGCCGTGGCGCCACATTTTCAATAATCTTGTCTGCTGATCTTGATTTTGACTCAAATTTTATACTTTTGGCCTTTGATTTTAGGCCAAAGTGCCCTCCTGCGCTGAAGCTTCGGACCATTGCGCCAAAGCTTGCGCCACCGCTTAAGGCTTCAGCGCACGCGGTCAGCTTCGGCGGGCGAGGCGTGCACCGGCCTTGACCACAAATGGTGTTCAAAGCCAAAGTGGCGGAATTGGTAGACGCGCACGACTCAAAATCGTGTTCCTTCGGGAGTGTGGGTTCGATTCCCACCTTTGGTACAGTGAGCGGTTCTTTAAAGGATCCGCTCTTTTTTTATTTTCGGAAAGTGCTCTGCCATCGCCTTTGTCGTTTCAGATCATCTTCTGATACGGAAGACCTTACCCGTCCCCTTCTGCAAGGTAAATGTCACGGGACGAAGCCGGATACGTAAGAATGATATTCGGCTTCTTGAATTTTACGAAGCCCCTCTTCTAACCCAACGTAAATTCAGGAAGTGGCAATATCTTGCCTCCCTGCATAGCCGATTCGTGAGCCAGGATACCAACACACGTAATGTTGGCAGAATGTCTCGCGTTAGGGAATGGATCCCGCTTGTTCACGAGAGCGGAAACAAATTCATGCACCAGATGCGGATGAGAGCCGCCATGTCCGGCACCCTGTATGAATGAAAGGTGTTGGTTGTCTTCAGCGTCATATACCCCTCCTGTGGTGAACGGCTGAATTTCCTTTGGAAGAAGGTGAGCGTAGTCTGGTATCTTTACACGTTCCGGTTTTTCGCCTATATGAATGACGGAGTCTTCATGCTCGATCAAAGTCCATTCAAAACTTTTCCTGGAACCATACACATCGAAGCTTTCACGGTACTGCCGGGCGATGTTAAACAAAGAACGCGTGACTTCTGCCGCCAGATCCGAATCCTTGAATTTGATGTGACAACTTTCGATAGCAAATGGAGAACCATACTTATTGATCAGGTTCTCGTCGATACGACCAGAACCAAAACACGAAACATATTCCGCATCTTTCCTTGCCAGCGCTAAGACTGGCCCTACACAATGCGTAGCATAATGCATGGGAGGAAGTCCTTCCCAATAGCCGGGCCATCCAGCCATTTCCTGCTGATGCGAGGCTCTCAGAAATTGCAGTCTGCCCATTTCGCCTTTCTCATACATCTCTTTAACAAAAAGGAACTCGCGACTATATATCACCGTCTCCATCATCATGTAGGTAAGGCCTGTTTCCTTGACCGCTTCCACAATCTGACGGCACTCGTCTACAGTGGTAGCCATCGGTACTGTGCAGGCCACGTGCTTGCCGGCCCTTAATGCCTTGATGGACTGAACGGCATGACTTTGAATAGGTGTGTTGATATGCACGGCATCAATGGAAGGATCTTTTAAAAGTTGGTCATAGTCCGTAAATCGTTTTTCCACGCCGAACGTATCGCCAATCTGTTCTAATTTCTCTTCGTTTCGCTGGCAGATCGCATACATGGTGGCGTTGGCATGTCGTTGATAAATCGGAATGAATTCCGCTCCAAACCCCAGGCCTATGATGGCGACATTGACTTTGTTCCCCATGTGCTAAAGATTTATTTGTGATTGTTTGATACGTTCAATATTGTCGTGAGTGGCCCACTTCTTTAGAAATTGAAGACCATCTCTGGCAAATTCGTCCTGGCTTGCGGCCATCGGGTGCCAGAAACAAACTGCGCCGGCTAATTCCTTATTGTCAGGCGTAAAACTTTCAATGGTAACTGTTCCGCTATAGTTTGCGGATTCCAATCCTCTTCTGTAGGCATCCCATCGCGTTTGTCCTGTGCCTGGTGTTCCGCGATAGTTTTCGGAGACCTGCATGTGAATCAACTTACTACCCGCCTGAGCAATGGCTTGCTCAATATCCTTTTCCTCGATGTTCATATGGAAGCCATCAAGCAAAATTTTCGCAGCAGGATGATCGATGTCAGCAATCAGTCGCGATACATCGTCAACGTTATTGACCAGATCTGACTCAAATCGGTTTAACGGTTCCAGCGCGATCTGTAATCCGCGTGAGGAGGCCATTTCGCAAACAGTCCGAAGGTTTTTTACTGCCAGGTCCCATTCCGCTTTACGCTTGTCCGGTGGAAGCATGCGGGCCTTCCCTACGGCAGAATACATAGGGCCTCCGAAAAAAGGAGTATCCAGTTCAACACAAAACTCCAGGCATGATTCAATGTATGAAAAACAATTACGATGAACAGCAGCATCTTCATTTGTAAGATCACGTGTCGGTCCGAACGCGCCGCATATAATTCCTTTGAGATTATGTTGTTGAAGCTCCTTCTTTACGGCCTTGATGTCAATTAAAGAAGGCTCCTCCACGGCAATCTCCACAACATCAAAGCCCATATTGGCTATTTTAGGAAATAGAACCTTTATCGATTCTGTCTTAAATGGAGACGTCCACAACCACGTGCTGACTCCGTATTTGACATTTAGACTCATCTTAAAATAGATTATGAATGAAGCAGCATCACGTTCGCTGGGTACTAACTGCTTTAACCAGAACCGCCTTGTAACCACCCTGTGATCTGAAGTACAGAATAAGAGCAACATAGCTCACAAACATGATAATGGGAAACAACACAATATCCCGGAGCGCTGTTTTCTTCGCGGTATCACGTATAGAACTAACGGTATTATTATCCTCGGGACTTGCCATGGCTAACTTACTCTGATCCAAAGCTTGGTAGTCGCCAAAAAGACTTGTCTTGCTTTCGGTCACATAGGTGGCGTGAAGATTTGTATTGTTAGCATTGTCATACGCCAGGATGTTTTTGTCAATTGACTTATCTTGTATAAAACCAAGAATACCGGCTCCAATGACACCTGCTGCAATCATTCCCAGTCCTCCGGTGATATTCAAGGTCAATGCACCACCTTTCGGAAATCGCTCGGCCACAACACCCAGCATGGTGGGCCAAAAGAAAGTTTTTCCCAAACCGTAAATCGTAGCCGCGACCAGGATCATCACGCCGGCGGAAAAGGAAAGCATGTATAAGCCCAACGCTGCGATAGCAGAACAAATAGCCAGTAGCCCAAGTGGTGACACTTTGTGAACAATAGGCCCTGCAAAAAAACGAAGCACAAACATAATTGCGGATGTATACACGAGTACCCACCCGGCTTGCACCCCCAATTCGTTCATGGCTGGTGTCATCAAATCGGTTATCCAGCTATCGGTTCCCAACTCCGTGGTTGCCAGTGGAATCATGATCAGCAACAATATGATAAAGAGTGGCTTACCAAAACTCCTGGTATACATACCGAATAAAACGGTAATCACCAAAATAAGAATGATATTAACGATAAGGGACCATTCAAATACTGCCCCTAACTGAAATACGATTAACGAAACGATGATCAAGGCTCCGATCGCTCCAACTTCTTGTAGCATCTCTTTATATGTTACACCCGCCTGCACTCGCTCATTTAGCGGGAACCGGCGTGAAAACATCATAATGCCATAGGCAGCGGTAGGCAGCAGTATCAACGCGATTTTGTATTCCCACTTTGCATCAGCACCCATCAGCAAGGCGAGGATTCCGCCTAATACCAAACCGCCCGGCCAGCCGGCGTGAAGGATATTTAGCCATTTCGTCTTTTCACGGGGAAACATCGTAGCCACTACTGGGTTCACGGCCGCCTCAACGGTACCGTTACCCAGCGCCACGATAAATGTACCTAAATACAACATCCAATATCCGTTGGCGAAAATGGTGAGCACTGCCGACGCAATGTGGCAGAGAAAGGCAAACACCATTGCTGTCTTGTAACCGATTTTATCAATCACCAGACTAAACAAAACAATGCTGATCGCGAATGGCCACAATCCAACACCGGCTATCTCACCAAGCTGGGTCTGCGTGAGATTAAACTCTCGGCCCCATTCTGGCAGGATGAGCGCACGCAAAATAAAACCGAATGATGTGGTGATAAGAGCGACAAAGCAAGCATAAAATAACTTCATGTCCGGAGCAGCCGACGTATTCGCAGTTTGCATAATCAATGTTTTTTGTATGTGATAAATTATTTAGTCACTCTCAGGACGCCATTCATCATTCTCCAATGCCCCGGATATGTGCATACATATGGATAATCTCCGGGAACCTTCGGTATCTCTATCGTCAATGTAAACGTACCGCTAGGATTGATCAATGGTGTTGCCTTTAAAATCTCCGGAATATTCGGTACATAATTCATCTTTGCTCCATTGGGATCTTGTGCCAGTTGATCTGCCGCAGCGCCGACTTTTTCCAGCGTGTTCGGTTTAATCAACACAAGGTTGTGTTGCATAAAGTCAGGATTTTTCAACACGATCTGTATCGTGGTCCCCGCTTTTGCCGTGATCAATGCTTTGTCATACTTCATCACATCCTTTATAGTGCTGAGGTTAATGACCTGATCAACCTTCACATTTTCGTTGACTGCCGGAGATGTGTCACCATCCAACGTTTCCAGTTTTGCATTTGCGAGACCCGCGCGAAGGAAGAAAATCGAATCCGGATAGTCGGTAATCCTGTCGTTTCTTTTTAGTCGGTCCATCCCCACACGAAGAGGAACTTCCAGATTTTTCTTGAATAGCCCCGCAGCCCGTGTTGAACCTGTTTCCTTATTGTCGATAATTAATTTCATCATCCCATCTTTTTGCAACCCTGCCTTAAAGGAGAATTTAGCCGGAAGCGGCCCGGAAGTTACCACCTGATAAGTTTTCCCCTCCTGGTTCACCTGGTAGTACATTTTATCATCGAGCAGGTAAACACCGTAGCCGTTTGCCCTATTACCCTGTGCTACTACCATACCCGAGAAAGGCGGAGGGGGCATGCCTGGCGTCCAGTTCCTCGTTGATCTTTCAATATCGCCGGAAATGAGGATTTCCTTTCCAGCTATATCCGGTGCTTCTGTTAACTGCCGACTGCCGAAAGTCCTTGTCAGTTCTGTGGTGTTTAGCCTGGCGCCAAATGCGAGACGCTGCGGCAGTGAAGCTTCCACCAGCGGAGGATTGTCATCCAGCCCTCTGGCCCGGAACGCCGCCTGAAATGTCTCGCTGTTCAACTTGCTGGCTACGATCAGTGCGTGACGCAACCATGTATCCGTTACATTCTCTTCTTTCTCAGCCATCTCTACCAGCAAATCGCCAAAGGAAGCAGACGGCGACATATCGGTAAGCGCCAACACCGATGCCAGACGTACCCTGAGATCCTTGTCTTCAAATGTTTTTGCTTTCAACATAGCCTGATAGGTCGCATGTGTTTTGGGCAACACTTCAATAGCCGCTTTACGAACGCCGGCCGCGGGATGATTTAACGCTTGTACCGCCACGTTAAGCGCCTCTGTGTTTGTGCCATCCAGTGCGTTCAATCCGTGCATGGTCCACAAAGCATGTATAGCTGGAGCGTTAATCCCTACATCATCCAATTGTTCATTCTGGACAAGTTTATACAAGTCTGGCAAAACCGTCTTGTCATTTTTTTCAACCAGCAATCGCTGTGCTGTGATGCGCCAAAACATATTATCATTTGACAATGCCTCTAGCAGATCATCCACATCGTTTTTATTTAACTGAAGCTTGTTCGTACGATCGTCTTCTTTATACACCAAACGATAAATACGGCCACGTTCATGATCTCTTAGCGGATTGATATAAGCATTCCCTTCACCGTTCTCGGCATCAATGCCCGCTGACGCCATACTCGGTGTCGGATTGTGCTGAATAATAAAGTCGTACCAGTCTGTTATCCAGAGTGCGCCGTCAGGTCCTACCTCCGCCTGGATCGGCGCGGCCCATTCGTCCGCACTTGCGAGCATATTCCAGCCATCGCCATCTTCCTTAAAGCCCGAGCCGTGCTGCTGCAATACGGTCCGATGGATCAGCCTCCCCGTTGGTTCCGTAACGAAGGCAATCCTGTTCCAGTACGCTTTAGGAAAGGCTCTTGCGGTATACAGACTGTGACCCGCAGCGGCCGTAAAGCCGCCATGCACATCTACCTGACGAAGATTTTTAGTAGCTACATGCATACTATAATGAGCATCGATCTTCACCACACCATCCTCGATTAGATTCACTTTATCAAAATAGCGCTTGGGCATTCCAAGAAAGGCACTGTGAGTATTGTTGGCTGTTGATATAAATACATCAAACTCTTCGGTGAAACCCAGACCCCACGTATTGTTGCTGGTTCTCGAGAGAAACTCCAGGTTTTTACTATCAGGATCAAACCGGTAGACACCGTTGCCAAACGATAAAGAGTCGTGGCCACTTTTACCTTTGAACCCGGAATATCCGACTACGCCCCATATCTTATTATCAAGTCCGTACCGAAGGTTAGATGCCTGCGCGTGGGTATCGCGTTTGCCCCATCCTGTAATGTGTGTTTCTCGTACATCGGCTTTATCATCGCCGTCAGTATCCTTCAGGAATACAAACGAAGGGGCCATGCTTACGATGACTCCGCCATTGGAAAAAGTGAAACTTGTAGGAATGTTCAACTTGTCGGCAAAAATGGTAGATTTGTCAGCTTTACCATCACCGTCTGTGTCTTCCAATATTTTAATACGGTCGTCCCCCACATCATCTGCTTTAATTTCGTTGGGATAATCCGCGGTTTCAATAACCCAAAGCCTGCCTCGCTCATCCCAATTAATATAAATGGGATTTACAACATCCGGTTCCGAAGCAAACAACTGCAGCTCGAAACCTACTGGTACCTGGATCAAGGACATAGACTGCTCCGGCGATAGCGACTCCTGAACCCTTGGCGCCGGGTCGCGATGTTCGTAGTTCGGGACAGGTCCATCGAAATATTTTGGATTCGCGATCGTATAAGCCGCAAGATTTGCCATCGCTTTGTCGCCCACCGCCCAAAGGATACCATTTCGGACGAGATCCAGAAAGCCCTGATTGGTGAACGTATTCTCATCATGACCGTAGGCGGTGTAAAATACCCTCCCTTCACCGTAGGTCCTCACCCATGTATACGGTTCATGATGACTGCCTTCCACTCTCTCCGACAGTATCTGGATGTTCTTGCTGATCTTGTCGTGCACATAGGTTTCGTCCAGTGTGGTAAAGGAGGCAATCCCTTTCATAACCGGGTGGTCAGGCTGAGTAATGACTGCCGGAAAAGAGTCGTATTCATGACTCTTGAATTGTCCACCTATTAACTCAACAACTTCAGGAGAATTACGAAAACAGAAGGATGCACAATGCAATGGAATAAAGCCTTTACCACTCTTTACAAATTCGAGTAACGCTTGCTCCTGAGAATGGCTTATGCTATCGTGATTGGCATAAAGAATAAGACCGTCATAATGGGCGAGATTTGTTTTATTTAAATCATTTGGATCTGACGTAAACGTAACGTTAATCCCTCCTTTGAAGTATTCCTTTGTGAAGATATCCGCGAGCCTTTCTGAATTGTGATGACGATTAGTTTTGTGTCCAAGAAATAATACTTCCAAGCGGCGGGGGCCATCTTTCGTGTTGACGCAAGCCCCTGCCAACAGCAGCGCCGCGCCCGTCAATATGAAAATCCATTTTTTCCCCATGTCGTCAGTTTAAATCGTTTGAACGAAACGAATTTGGCGAAATTAGTTAAAGGCTGCTTTCAGGATTTTATCCAAAATTGACTGTATTTTATCATAGAATCTTAATACTTTACCAGTCGCACGATAACTTAAACCGAGTGTGAAAACGGCACTGCACAAATCGGAAATACCACCCTCCCGAATATTTATCGTTCGGGATCTGGAGGACAAACACTTTGATCCTGTGTGGCATGCCCATTCCGAATACCAGCTTTTTGTGGTATTAGAGGGTACGGGTACCCGTTTTATCGGTGACAGCATCAAATCATTTAAGCCAGGAGAACTGATCCTGACCGGCCCGCATCTACCTCACGTATGGCGAAGTGATGAAGTCTATTTTCAAAGAGACAATAGCTTCAAGACGAGGGGCATCGTTATCTATCTGAATGAGAATTTCCTCGGCGATCATTTCCTTGAAAAGGAAGAAATTATCATTCTTAAAAAACTTTTCCAGAAGTCAATGCGCGGATTGGAGTTCTATGGACCAAAAAGACAGCAGGTGATCGAACTGATGAAGGAGCTCACGCAACTTCAAGGCATGGCCAGCGTCATCCATCTGTTGCGTATCCTTGAAATATTGTCCGGTGTCAAAGAGTACCACTATATTTCATCCAAAGTATACGACGACACCTTCGGTCAACATGAAACAGACCGTCTCAACAAGGTATACGAATACGTCTTTAAAAATTTTCGTAAAAAAATACGGCTGAAGGATCTCTCTGATCTGCTGCACATGACACCAACATCTTTCAGCCGATATTTTACCATGAAGAATAACAAATCTTTCTCCCGGTTTATTTCAGAAATACGAATAAAACACGCCTGCAAAATGCTGACAGAAACCGACGAACCGGTGTCACAGATCTGTTATGCCTGCGGATTCGAGACACTTTCAAATTTCAACAAGCAGTTTAGGGAAATAACGTTGAGAAAACCTACTCA
>DATBVZ010000151.1:0-4920 GCA_036515095.1 Cyclobacteriaceae bacterium
CCAGCCTGGGGATATACAAGAGGCCAAAACTATTGTCATGGGAAATTGCCCGCTTGGCATCTTCAAGTGAACCGGAAAAGGATTTGAAAATGTACCGATCGTTTTCGGGTTTGAAGAGGCCGCTTTCATCCAGGTAATGAACAACCTCTTTGGTGGCGCTCCTTTCCTGTTGCAGAGCCATATAGATCATGATACCCATTAAGGCGGGAAACAGCAGGGGGATAAGAATGGTTGCTATGAGGAAAGAACGTTTCTGAACCCTGTTCTTAAATTCCTGACGCGCAATGAGTACTATTTTATTCATGATCGCCACCCCCCACTAATTTGATAAAAATGTCACTCATAGTAGGGATCTTCTCTACAAAGCTATGCACTTCAGTGACGGCGATGAGGTGGTGAAGGAGCTGGTTCGGGCTTTCTTCGCGCGAGACTTTTATGGTTGACAAGTATGAATTATCACCCAGGCCTTGCCGGCTGACAAGCGTGTATTGTTCATCATTGAATTCAAAGCTTCCAAGGTGCTGAACGATATAGGTGCTCGCCCGGAATTGATCCTTTATTCGCTTTTTCGGACCTTCCAGGATTTTCTCTGCGTTGTTTAACAGCAGAATGTGATCGCAAAGATCCTCAACGGTTTCCATGCGATGGGTTGAGAATATGATGGTGCATCCCCTGTCCCGCAGGGCAAGGATCTCGCGGGTGATAAGTTGCGCATTGATGGGGTCGAATCCGGAAAAGGGTTCATCGAGGATGATCAACCGGGGTTCATGCATAACCGTACTGATAAACTGAACCTTCTGTGCCATGCCCTTGCTAAGGTCTTCAACCTTCTTGTTCCACCAGTCGGTGATACCGAATTTTTTGATCCATGCTTTACTTTTTTCGGTTGCATCTTTTTTACTCAGGCCCTTTAATCGAGCCAGGTAAACGAGCTGATCGCCTACTTTCATCTTCTTGTAAAGACCGCGTTCTTCAGGCAAGTAACCGATGACGCCCGTGTGATCAGGGTTCAGGGGTTCACCGAAGACCGTTATGGCACCTTCATCCGGCGTGATGATCTGGTTTATGATGCGGATCAATGTCGTCTTTCCGGCGCCGTTAGGACCCAGCAGGCCAAAAATACTTTTATCCGGTATAGTAAAACTGATGCGGTTAAGCGCGGTGTGATTGGTGTAGTGCTTTGAAACGTTATTGGCGATGATTGCTTCCACAGAGAGAAAAGAGACACTGAAGATTAGTGCCAAAAGGTAAGGAGTAATTACCGTGTTCTGATCTTAATTCTTATGGAAGTTTGGAGATTGAGCAGGGAGCCTACTTGATTTCCTTGAAGATAATATTGCCCATCGATACATCAAGGTCAAATACCAGCGGATTTCTTGGATTCTTTTGGTAGGCCTCATTGGCGTAGGTATTGTTACCGGTATTCTTCAGGCCGCTGGCCATGGTAAGGCTGCATAACCACGAATCACGTACCTTCACAAGCACCGGTACGTTCCGGTCGGGGAGGATTATGGTCAGGTTGCCGGCGCCGACACTACCTTTGATATGGTTGCTGACAAGCGGCTGACCGCTGAAGTCAAGGGTCATGTTACCAAATCCAACATCGGCTACCACGTGATGAGCGCGCGAAAGGTTGATGTTGCTGACGTTAACCGAACCCAGATCGACCTTGACGAAAAGGGTATCCATGTCAACACGGTTCTCAAGTGTTTCATACCCTACGTTGACGTCCGCACTTCCCGTATTTATTTTCAGGCGCCGGATCGATAACCCCGAAAGATCAACGTGCGCCCTTCCCACACCATAGGCTAGTTCAAGCACGTACGGCTTGGTATCGGTAAGATACATCTTCCAATACTTGTTGCCCGACTTTTCGGATGGCCCGAACATCCGGGTGGATATGGTCTGGCCCAAACCGCCGGAGCCGTCTTCTTCCAGCGTAAGGGATACCTGGCAGACCTTGTCTTTTATTTCTTTGGCAAAATTGTGGGAAAAGGATTTCGCATCCTGGTTGCTGAACACATTCAGGATATCCGTGTTCTGGCTTGGCTTTATATAGCAATTCCCGCTGTTTGCACGAACAGATAACCAAATGGACTCGCAGGCATCCGTGCTTTCAACGTTAAACTGCCTCTTAACCTGCCCATACCCCGAACTTATCCCCAGCACTCCGGTTATAAAGAGCCAATACAATGTACGCATGGCATTAGTTACGGCCTGAAGATCATTAGGTTACGGTATGTAAGGTTTTATTCGAAAAAGCCGCAAAAAACAAGAAAAAAACGCTAGTTGAAGAATTCCTTCATCCGCTCGAAGAAACCTCTTTCCCCGGAATCCGGGTTTGGCTCAAAATTGGGCGAATTTCGAAGATTTTCCAGGGTTGCCCGTTCCTCGGCCGTAAGCTTTTTAGGGGTCCAGACGTTAACGTATATCAACTGATCGCCGTTTTCGTAGCCATTCACATCACGCAGGCCCTTTCCTCTAAGCCGGAGGATCTTCCCGCTCTGGGTACCGGGTTCAATCCTGATCTTGACTTTGCTACCAACGGAAGGCACCTCCACACTGGTTCCGAGCGCCGCATCGGCAAAATTGACATACAGGTCGTAAATCAGGTTGTTGCCGTCTCTCTTAAGGAACTTGTCCTCCTGCTCTTCAATCAGGATCAGCAGGTCGCCAGCCTGGCCGCCGCCGGGGGCTTCGTTTCCTTTCCCCGACATGGACAATTGCATTCCTTCGGCTACACCCGCTGGAATCTTAACGGTAATGACCTCCTCCCGCGAAACCAATCCCGAGCTGTCCACACCCTGGGGCCGGTGATCCAGTACCTGCCCGGCACCGTTACAGGTGGGACACGTACTTGCGGAGACCATCTGGCCCAGCATGGTATTGACCACCCGCTTCATCTGCCCCGTTCCATGGCAGGTGGTGCAGTTCTTGAACGTGACACCCTCCGCACGAATCAGCCGGTTTACTTTGATCTTCTTCTCAACCCCGCTGGCGATTTCTTCCAGGCCTAACTTGAGCTTTATGCGAAGATTTGAACCTTTCCGTGCCCGCCTTCTGGAGCCTGTCCCTCCGAAAAAGCTGTCGAACGGGCTGCCGGCGCCACCGAAGATGTCGCCAAACTGGCTGAAAATATCTTCCATGTTCATCCCGCCTCCGCCAAATCCGCCGTTCCCTGTCCGGGCATGGCCGAAATGGTCGTACTGTTCCCTTTTTTCGGTGTTGCTCAGTACCTCGTAAGCTTCAGCAGCCTCCTTGAATTTATCTTCGGCTTCCTTGTTGCCGGGATTCTTGTCAGGGTGGTATTGTATAGCAATTTTCCGGTAAGCCTTTTTTATCTCATCGGGTGATGCTGATTTGCTAACTCCTAAAATGTCGTAATAGTCTCGTTTGGCTGACATGTTAAAAAATTAATTGCCTACTACCACTTTGGCGTAGCGGATTACTTTATCGTTTAGCAAATAGCCCTTTTGGACTACATCTACGATCTTACCCTTCAGCTTGTCTTCGGGCGCAGGCACCTGGGATATCGCCTCCTGGGTTTCCGGATCAAAGTCGGATCCGGTCGCTATGTCCATTTCCCGGACACTGAACTGCGCCAGGATTTTCTTGAGTTTGTTCTGGATGAGGATATAGCCTTCCAACGTAACGGACGGCGCATCGCCCAGGGCTTTTTCGGCGCGTTCGAAGTCGTCTACCACAGGAAGCAGCGAAGCGATAAGTTCCTCATTGGCTGCCTGGATCATCTCAAGCTTCTCCCTGGAAGTTCTGCGTCGAAAATTTTCGAACTCTGAATAAAGCCGTAAATACTTGTCCTTGATCTCCTGTAATTCGTCATTCGCCGCCGTCTCTCCGGCATCTGCATGAGCCGTATTCTCACTCCCGTCATGGTCTGCCTTCTCCTGATTCGACATCGCTGGCTGATTTTCTGACACCAGTTCCTCCTGGTTTCTCATTTCCTCACTTGCGTTCATAGGATTTCTGTGATTTCCTTAAAGAAACAGTCATTGACCACTTAAACCGCAAATTGTCAATAACTTTGCCAAATCCCTAATCGTGTCATAATGGCACCTTTCGTCCGCCCTCAGAACCCTCATCATGCAAATTTTCCCAGATTGCATCCTTCAATTTTGCAATTCCCCGGTTGGTCAGGGATGAAACAAAGAGGCAAGGGATTGTATCGGGCAACTCCTGCCTGATGGCTTCTGTGAGTTCGTCATCAAGCAGGTCTGATTTGGAAATCGCCAGCATGCGCTTCTTGTCCAGCAGTTCCGCATTGTATTTTCTGAGCTCGTTAAGCAATATTTCATATTCTCCCCGGATGTCTTTGGAATCGGCAGGGACCATGAAGAGCAACAACGAATTTCGTTCTATGTGCCTGAGGAATCGCAAGCCGAGGCCTTTTCCTTCGGCCGCGCCTTCGATGATTCCCGGGATGTCTGCGACCACGAACGAACGGTCATCCCTATAGGGCACCACGCCAAGGTTGGGCGTAAGGGTTGTAAAGGGATAGTTTGCGATCGTTGGTTTTGCCGCGGAGATCACAGAAAGCAAAGTAGACTTTCCTGCATTCGGAAAACCGACCAGACCCACGTCTGCCAGAAGTTTTAGTTCCAGAATGATCCACTCTTCAGTCCCGGCTTCACCAGGCTGTGCGTATTGCGGTGTCTGCTGCGTCGGGGTTGCGAAATGAGCATTCCCTTTACCACCTCTTCCTCCCGGAGTAAGCACAAATTCTTCGCCGTCGCGATTTATTTCGCCGATTACTTCGGCTGTATCTGCCCGCTTTGCCACCGTGCCCAACGGCACTTCAATTACCTCATCCTTACCGGAGGCGCCCGTACAATTTTGTGCTTCGCCGGGCCTTCCGTCACCGGCGATTACATGCTTTCGGTATTTCAGGTGAAGCAAGGTCCA
>DATBVZ010000152.1:0-10298 GCA_036515095.1 Cyclobacteriaceae bacterium
TGCAACCCGGGAAAAGCACCTTATCGTTCCTACCCACAATGACAAAGTCGGTGTACTGTTGTACCAGAACGATGGATGGAAGCAAAGTAGCCTGCTTGATCACCTTGACGATCGCATCTCCAGCGTGTTTGAAGATGATGATGGTGAACTATGGCTCTGCGGCATGGATAATACATACCAGGTCACAGCCTCCGGGGGCCAGTTCTCGGTCCGCAAGGTTATTCCCCTGGATAATCCTGATTTTTCCAGAACCATCGGACTGCATTGGCGGGGCGCCATACTTCTTGTGAATTCCAACGGGTTCTTTCGCTATGATGATGAAAGGGAAACGATGATACGGGTCGACAGTCTTCCCTCACCGGGAGCGTATTTTACCTCAGGAGGTAAGCTTTGGTATTCGGATCAGCATGCCTGGTACGAACTTGGTCGGGGGGAGGACAGGAGTAACACGCACATGCTGACGCTGCTCAGTGACATACGTCATATTACGGGTACGGGAAGGAGCGGTCACCTCTGGATCATCAATGGCAACAATGAACTGTATGAATTCTTTGGCGGGAAGGTCAATAAGGAGACCACCCCGTTTCCTCTGCTTCTGAGGTCGGTTATGCAGGGAAATCACGCCATCGGAATTGCAAACGGGATTATGGTGGATCAGGAAGGAGGGCCGTTAACCTTCAATGTTGTGCAGCCAAACTATTTTGGTACGATGTCCTCGGAATACAGATACTTGCTTACGGGCATAAGTGATGCCTGGTCGGAATGGTCAACCGCAAACAGCCAGATCAGTTTTCCGTATCTCCCGCAGGGAAGTTATATGCTTCGGGTACAGGCACGTGACATTTTTGGAACCATTCAGGAAATGAAAGACCTGCGGTTGCATGTCCGGCCTCCTTTTTGGAAGAGTTCCTGGTTTTACGCTATGGAACTTACCATCTTTGCGCTTCTTGGACTGCTCTCACTCAAGCTCAGTACCAGGTATCGGTTAGTCAGCCGTTTATTGGCGCTGCTTACGATTATCCTGCTCATTGAATTCATCCAGACGCTTGCCGGCTATTCCTTTTCGACATCAAGTCCGGTTACTAACTTTCTGTTACAGGTCGGGGTTGCATTCGTCATCCTGCCCGTCGAGGGGTACCTGCGGAAAACTGTTTTCAGGTCGGTTAATGCCGAGAGCCGGTTGCTTAGGGCAATTGAAGAACTGAACCGACGCGAAAAGGGCGGAAAGTAAATCGGGTGAATAAATTCTGATTCCACTATTTTTCAAACTTTGTGTAAAAGCTTAAATTATGATATTATGGGATCAGGAATGAGGTATTGCGTAGTTCTGCTGGTGATTAATTACGCATGCACTACGTCCTCGGATGATGGCCGCACGGCTGCCGCTAAAAACCCGCCGGCGCCAGGTTTCGATCTTGCTAATTCTGATCCGGCTGCAGTCGAACTGGCCGACAGCATCATGGTAGCAATGGGGGGAAGAGAGAATTGGGATAATACGCGCTTCATCAGCTGGAATTTTGAGGGGCGCCATGATCTGGTTTGGGACAAACAAACCGGTAATGTTCGCATCGAATCCTCTGATGACAGCGCAATTTACCTGTTGAATGTAAAGACCAATAAAGGACGTGTGCTGGAGAGCGGACGGGAAGTCATCAGTCCCGATTCACTTTCTGATAAACTGCGGAAGGCAAGAACCATTTGGGCTAATGATTCATATTGGCTCGTAATGCCTTTCCGGCTGAAGAGTAATGGAGTAACGCTGAAATACCTGGGAGAGGAGAGAACGGATAGTGCCCGGTATAACGTGCTGCAGCTCACGATAACTAAAACTGCCGTGGCGCCGGGGGGCAGGTATATTGCATATGTTGATTTAACGGACAATCTTGTGAAGGCGTGGTCGGATTTCAGCGATTCGGGACCGGATACCGGCGAAACTGTGTTGCCATGGGATAATTACAGAAGGTACGGGAATATATTGTTGTCGGCAGACAGGACCGGAGGAACCGGTCCGCGCGATGTTCGGGTTGACAGCAGGCTTCCTGATGAATTGTTTACCGAGTTCTGAGTATACCAGATAAAGCCAGTTAATAAATGGTCAAAAAGAAAAGTGACAGGCAGGATCAGTCGGTATTCGAGGGAAAGATAATTTATGATGCGAAAGGAAAAATTCTGTCGGCTAATTCAATCGCAGCCAAAATAACCGGGTACAAGGGAAATATCCTTTGCGGCAAGCGAGTTTCTACGTTGGTTCATCGGGATGATCGGAAGGAATTTCAACTGCACTCCGATCAGATCCTTAGGAAATACGGATCAGCAACCCGTTTTACGGCAAGGCTATGTGACCGGAAGGGCCTGCAGGTGCACGTTGGGATGCAACTAAAAAATGAATTGCACCGGTCGGCGGATAGCGGGATCGTACTGCGTTTCATTAAGCTTGACGCAGGCAGCCATCCTGTACCGGGAGTTCGTGCAGCCGCTACGATTCAGGATACCCTTGTTGAAGGCATATTTTCAGGAAGCCTGAGCGGAGCTTTACGCTATTCAAACCGGCCCTTTCTCAATCTGCTTGGCTATCGGTCTGTAAAACAAATCGCACACCTTCAGGATCTCTTTATTTCGCCAACGGACTACCGCAAAATCACAGGCATGCTCAAAACCTATGGCGAGCTGCGGGACGTGAAGATCCAAATGCAGAAAAAGAATAAGGACAAGGTTTGGGTGAAACTCAATCTGTTCCTGGATGCCGGTAAAAACGCCGGAACCTGTTCCGGCGTAGTGTTGGGATTGCACGAGCTACAGGCTGACAAACCGGATAAGCTAACCGGGCAGCAGAACTCAACGCTCAGAGTAGTGCTGGAAAGTGCAAAAGATCAGATCCTCGCGCTTGATTCCAGGAAACGGTATATTATGTTCAACCAGGCGCATGCGGAGGCGATCCGCGGTCTTACTGGAAAGGAGATTAAGGCAGGCGACAGGTTTCTCGATGTTCTTCCCCATGATCTTGTTCCTGTCGCGAGACGGGAATTGAAAAGGGCCTATGCGGGGGGCAGGCACTTGTCGGAAATACCGCTGCCGAACAAAACGATACTGAAGGCATCGTTCCATGCCATCCGGGACGAAAAGAACAAAATGGCGGGCATTGCCATTTTCGCGGAGGATATTTCCGAAAGGAAGAAGACTGAATTGAAACTTAAGGCCGTGAACGAAGAGCTCACGGCACAGAACTGGCAGCTGGCCATGCGGGAAGAGGACCTCAAGATGGCAATGGACCAATTATCAGAAAGAAATTTCGAATTGGATCAACTTATGTACAAAACGTCGCATGACCTGCGATCGCCGTTGAGTTCAATTCTGGGTTTGGTCAATCTTGCCAACCTGGATCCCGACCCGACCAACCTTGGACAGTATCTGAAAAAAATCGAAGACCGTATAAAGAAACTGGATGAATTCATAAGCTCAATGGTGAATTATGCCCGCGTGAACCGGGGTGAGATCACGGTGAGGGAAATCGACCTGGAACAACTTGTAATGGCGATGATCCACGAGCTCGAATACCTTGACAATTTTACTTTGGTTAAGACAATCGTGGTAGTCAATCATGGAGATGTACCCTTCAGGAACGATCACTTTCTCCTGAAAATCATTATAGGCAATGTAGTCTCCAATGCGTACAAGTACTACAACCCCGAGGTGGACAGCTATTTGAGGGTAGTGATTGATGTGAATTCCGAATGTGCAACCATGGAATTTTCAGACAACGGCATTGGTATCAGAAAAGAACATCAGGATAAGATATTTGATATGTTCTATCGCGCCACCGACCGTTCGCAGGGTTCCGGACTTGGTATGTACATCGTCAGGCAGGCCATTGAGAAGATCGATGGTACAATAAGTTTACACAGCACCTATGGAACGGGGACTTGCATCAGGATCGTGGTTCCGAATTTATGATGCCGTCATTTATGGAGCCTGACGTAAAAAGCGGCACCCTGACCATGTTCGGATTCGCACCATACTTCACCCTTCATCAGATCGGTGTATCGCTTGACAATAGACAAGCCCAGCCCGGTTGATTGTTCGTTGGCCGTGGGGCGGGCGGTCAATCGTTGGAACTTCTTGAAAAGCTTTTGCTTGTCGCCTTCGGTAAACCCGGGGCCATGATCCCGGACGCACAACTGCACATAACCGTTCTCCGAATGGAGGCTGACGTTGACCGTCTTGCCGGTCGGCGAGAATTTAATTGCATTGGATATCAGGTTCTCCACAATCTGCGTCAGGTACAACGCGTCCGTTTGAACAATGAGTGGATCATCGCTGATGCCGTACGTAAGGCTAATGCTTTTTTTGGCGGCTTCTTTTTCAAAACCTGAAACGATCTTCTTCACCTGCTCGGCAATATTTACCTGTTCCGATTTCAGGTTAATCCTGCTGGACTCGATGGCATCGATATCCAGTATTTTGCTGATCATTTGGTTAAGGCGTGAGGCGGCATCCTTGATCTTATCCAGCAAATCGATCTGGCTGTTGTTCAGATTGTGCTCCTCGAGTTTGATCAGGTGCGCAAGTCCGTCAATATGGCTGATCGGAGTCCTGAGATCGTGTGCCAGAACCTTGATGAGATGGTTCTTCTCTTCATTGAGATCCATCAGTTTCTGATTTCGCTTTTCAAGTTCCGTTTTCCTGGACTCGATGTCAAGGCGCTGGGATTCAATTTGTCTTTTTTGTTCGACAAGGATCATCGCCGTTTTTGTGCGGACCCTGTACATCTGATAAATAACAACAAGGAATACAAGGAAGATGATTACTGCCAGGATAAGGAAATTACGAACGCTGGTTTCGCGTCTGATCACTTCGTATTTTCCCAAAAGATCACGGTTCTGAATTTCCTTCTCCTTGGTCAGCAGGAGCACTTCATCGTCACTCGCATTGAGATACAGGTTCTGGAGGAAGCGGTATACATCGTTGTCAATGTAACGACCGGTGATGATTTCAATGTTCCTTTTGAACAGGTTGCTGAGAAAGAATTCTTCAAGGGGTGTTTGCCAGTCGCTGTTCTTGGGGTAAATGAATGAATACCCTTCACGACGAATGGGATATACATTTTGCCGCTTGACGCGTACCGCGGCGTTCCTGCTGAACTCGGTCAGGTAAATGGGCAGATCAATAAATCCGAAGGCGCCTTTCTGTTGTTCAATGGTTCGCAGGATATTTTCACTGCTGGGGATGTACTCGATATCAAAGTTTACACCTTTTTGTTCACGGATGTAAAGAAGGTCATCCTCATACGTGGTACCTCGTATGGTAACGGCCTTGAGGTTGGCAAATACCTGAACGAATTCATCAACATTCCGTACGATAGGCACATCATAGCTTGAGATCAGAACGGAGATGTCCGACATATAAGGGGGCGTAAACCCGACATCCTGCTGCCGTTCAGGTGTGATCGAGAAAACGGAGGCGCCGAAGATACCGCTCGCGTGCTGACGGCGGACGGTGTCGTACGTCTGGAGAAAACTGTTGCATTCCGCCCAATTTATCGTGAGATCGATTTTATAAGCGTCTTTGAGGTAGTCCCGGAATCCCTCCATGATCTCCACCTCGATCCCCCCCATTTTGCCATCCCTCTCTTCGTATATGAATGGTCGCGAGGTGTACCAGAAAACAGTAACTGCACCTTTCTTCGATGAATAGGCCTCTTCCCAGCTGGTAGCTGTGCTCATTGGCTGCCCAATGCAGGGATCACACTGTAAAAAGGACAGTATGGCGATAATAAGAGGCCCGGCCTTCATGCTTCAAAACGTGGGAATTTCCTGGGTTCTTAATTTAAGCGTTAAAATTTGCTTCCTGCTTTAATTCCCTCAACTATTAAAAAGAAACCCTTGAGGGATCATTATGTTTTTCATAGGGATTTCACGTTTTTTGGATTGGAAAACCCATAATTTGAGGGAAATTTCGCTAGTCTGATCTACCCATGAGGCACACCGACCTTCAGATTCCTGAATTTTACCGGCGCTATGTCCTTCCCATACAGGACATGCCTTTATTTGGGGCGCTGGATTACGCGATGAAACAGACGATGGGAATTATCCGCGGCCTCTCCGAAGAAAGGGGGGCGTACCGGTACCAGCCTGAAAAATGGACCATAAAGGAGGTGCTGTGTCACATGCTGGACACGGAGAGGATCATGGGATACCGTGCCCTGCGATTCGCCCGGAATGACAAGACTGCACTGACAGGATTTGATGAAAACAGTTACGCCCCGGAGGCCAATGCCGCCAACCGTACGCTTGCCGTCATTGCGGCTGAAGCAGTCAATCTCCGAAACTCGACCGTGGACCTGTTTGCCGGCTTTACTCCCGAGATGCTCACCAGGACAGGTAATGCGAACGGCATTGAATTTTCGGTAAACGCGCTCGGCTATATTATTGCGGGACACTCGCTCCATCACTGTCGCGTTCTTGTTGAACGGTATCACGTTAAGCGACAATGAGATTATGCCTTATTTGTCTGGTGGTGTTCCCGTCCGTATGGGTTGGCTGTTCTCCGGTTTCCAGGACTTCACTGAAAAAGAAATTCCGTGAAACGGAAACAAAATTTCAGGATCATACCGGATTTATGCTGTATGACCCGGAATCCGGGGAGACGCTCTTCGAACACCATTCATCCAGGTACTTTACTCCTGCTTCCAATACCAAGATCTTTACCCTATATGCAGCGTTCAATGTACTTGGCGATTCCATACCGGGCTTGCGCTATGCGGTGCTGGGAGATTCCCTGATTTTCACCGGAACGGGTGACCCTTCCTTTCTTTACGGCAATGTGTACAATAATGACAGAACCTACAATTTTCTGCGCACAGCACGACAGCAACTTTACTACGCCGAAGCGAACTGGCAGACCACACATTTTGGCCCTGGCTGGTCATGGGAAGATTATGATTACACCTTTTCATCCATGCGCTCCTCCCTTCCAATGTATGGGAACACATTCGAGGTAATCCAGGTGAATGATTCAATACTGGCCCGCCCGCGTTATTTCAGTTCCTTCCTTCTTAAAACAACGGATACGCTGACGCTATCAAAATTAGTGCGGTCGCCGTTTTCCAATCAGACGATCTTTTATCCCGGCAAGACGGACAAGGTCAGGAAATGGACAAAGCCATTTATAACCGATTCGTCCGTGATCATCAACCTCCTTACGGATACGCTACGCAGGAAGGTTACGCTGGTTCATGATCCGCCGGTGAGCTCCTGGACCACCCTGTTCAGCGTACCCGCAGACAGCCTCTATCGGGTGATGATGCAGGACAGTGACAACTTTGTCGCGGAACAATTATTGCTCTTGTGTTCAGGCGTGTTGAGTGATTCGCTGAAGCCGGAGATCGCAATTGACTATACCAAAGAAATGCTGCTCGGGGATCTGCCGGATGAACCCATCTGGATGGACGGATCGGGGTTGTCACGGTATAACCTCTTCACGCCGCGCTCCCTGGTAATGCTATGGGAAAAATTGCTGCGGACTGTCCCCCGTCAGCGGCTTTTCAGCCTGCTGGCCACCGGAGGAGTCTCAGGCACTTTGCGGTACTCGTACAAAGGCGAGTCTCCTTATATTTTTGGAAAAACGGGTACGCTTAGCAACGTACATTGCCTAAGTGGCTATATTGTGACAAAAAGCGGGAGAACACTGATCTTTTCTTTCATGAACACGAACTTCACCACGCCGGCGCACGAGGTGCGCACAACAATGCAAGAGATCATGAAATTGGTGCATGACTATTACTAGCCGATCATGATGCTGAAGAAAATTTCTGTCATATTGCCGCTGCTTGTTGTGAGCTTTTTCTGCAATGGTCAGAAAACGGACAGCCTTGACATCAAAATAGGACAGATGATCCTGATCGGTGTGCAGGGTACAGGTATCGACCAGGAAGTCCTTGAAGAAGTGAGATTCGGCAAAGCGGGATCCATCATACTCTTCGAGAAGAACATACCGCCGGTTAACTCCTTTGCTGCGCTTCGAAAAATTATCTGGGAATACCAGCAGGCTGCACCCATCCCCCTGTTCATTTGCATAGACCAGGAAGGCGGGAAGGTAAACCGGCTGAAGGAGAAATATGGATTTCCAAGATCCATAACAGCCGAAGAAATGGGAGCGGCGACAACATTGGACTCCGTACGATATTATGGTACTTCCACGGCAGCCACACTGGCAGGCCTGGGGATCAATGTCAATTTTGCTCCCGTTGTTGATCTGGCCTCAAACCCTGACAATCCTGTGATCGCAAAGCATGGTCGCGCCTTTTCCGCCGACGAAGAAAAGGTAACGTTACTGGCAACGGAGTTTATCAAAACACACCGCAGACTTGGGATAGTCACAGTACCAAAGCATTTTCCGGGGCACGGCAGCTCGGAAGCCGATACCCACCTGGGTATTGCGGATGTGACCTCTACCTGGGAAACCCGTGAGCTTACGCCCTATGCCGGACTAATCGGCTCCGGCTATGCAGACGCAATCATGTCGGCCCACATAGTAAACAAGAAACTCGATCCTTCGGGGAATCCGGGTACACTCTCCCATTCCATTCTCGATGGCATCCTGCGCAAACAACTGGGCTTCGACGGCGTCGTCTTTTCCGATGATATGCAGATGCATGCCATCACGAAACATTATGGTCTCGAAGATGCGATACGACTTGCCATCAATGGTGGGATTGATATCATGACCTTCTCGAACAATATCGACCAGAGTGAAGAGCGTACCGTGGATCGGGTACATAGAGTTATCCGGGATATGGTTGACAGGGGAGATATACCGGCAGAACGAATCGCCCAATCATACCGGCGTATTATGGATCTGAAGGAAAGGTACATCCATAAGACAGAAGGCAAGGATCAGCTCACCGCCAACCCCAATGAATCAACTGTACCCGGGGCCATGGTCCGGGAACTGAAAACGAAGGTGGAAGCACTGGAAAAGGAGATCGAGCAACTGAAGGCAGAGCGTGTCAGTCCAAAGAAGAACGGAAAAAAACAGAACGGATCGGGACCGGGAAGTTAGCTTACTGTTTCAACAATGAAGATACGTTGGGGAATATTGAGCACCGCTAAGATCGGTGTTGTAAAAGTCATTCCTGCGATGAAAAAAAGCGGCAATGGCGAAGTAACGGCCATTGCGTCACGCACCCTCGCGAAAGCCCGAAATGCCGCCTCGGAATTGGGGATTCCCAAGGCCTACGGATCGTATGAGGAACTGCTCAGCGATCCTGACATCGACGCAGTATATAATCCGCTTCCCAACCACCTTCATGTTCCCTGGTCATTAAAAGCACTGGAAGCGGGTAAGCATGTTTTGTGCGAAAAACCCGTTGCGATGAATGCGGTGGAGGCAACAGCGTTGATCCGTGCTGCAGCAAGCCATCCCTCGCTCAAGGTCATGGAAGCCTTCATGTACAGGTTACATCCGCAATGGATCAAAGCGAAATCCCTGACGGATCAGGACGCGATCGGCAGGTTAAGAACAGTCCATTCCTTTTTCTCTTATTATAATATTGATCCGGAAAATATACGAAACAAAGCGGACATAGGCGGAGGTGGTCTCATGGATATAGGATGCTATTGCATTTCCCTGTCCAGGTTCCTGTTTGGCAAGGAGCCCTCCCGTGTTTCAGGCATGGTTGAAAACGACCCGATGACGGGAACCGACGTATTGACTTCCGGGATGTTGGATTTTGGTGAGGGTTCTGCAACGTTCACATGCGCCACACAACTGATTCCCTACCAGCGGGTGACTATTTTCGGTACAGAAGGACGGATCGAGATCGAGATCCCCTTCAATGCGCCACCTGACAAGACGACCCGCCTGTGGCTTCACGACAAGACCGGCATGCAGGAGTACCGCTTTGATCCCTGCGATCAGTATACCGTGCAGGCAGAAGAGTTTGCAAAAGCAATAATTGAAAAGACTCCCGTTCCTACCGGCCTTGAAGATGCTGTTGCCAACATGAAGGTCATCGACGCGTTACTCAAAAGTGCGGAATCACAGCGGTGTGTTGCGATCCCGGAGACGGTTACCGAATAAGTTTATTTTCTGCTTCAGGTCCGGGCTGATTCAAGCGCGTGCATGACGTCATAAACGGATTTCGCTCTGGGGAAATAGCCCAGGATTTTCAGAATGACACTGTCGACCAGCGTATCGGGGCAGGAAGCACCGCTGGTTACCACGATGTGTACGGGATCGACGGGGGGAATGAAATCCTTTGACACTATTTTTTCCTTCCGGTGAATATCAAAATGGTGGAT
>DATBVZ010000153.1:0-2276 GCA_036515095.1 Cyclobacteriaceae bacterium
AAGCAACGGCGGCGGATCAGGCAGTCTCGATCCTCTTTAAACCAAGATAATAAATAAGAAACTTTAATCTAACAGCCATGAAAACGAAATCCCTTTTATTCATCATAGCAGCCGCAATTCTCCTGTCTTTTACGGTTATTAGCAACCAATCGAAAGACGTGACTGCAACGAAAACAACCGAGACTGCAACCACACAAACGGCTCCCCGGGGCGGATTTGCGATGGAAGATCGCAATCAGTGGTAATTAACCTAACTGGAACAACCTCCAAAAGGTACACGATTATGTGTACCTTTTTCTGTTTAATTCAAAGAAACCAGAATGGAATCTGCCCTCTTTCTCAACTGCTTCAAAGGACCTTACCAGGCCCTGTGCGGGTTCATGCCAAAAAGCCTGGATCCCAATTTAACAAGAAGCATAGGGAGCAAGCCTATCGGCCCTTTGGTATTACGTTCTGCAGAGCCGCAAGCCGAATTGCAATTCTCAGGACCCTCTTGCGGAGGCACTGAAAGTTGAACGGCAGCCTGGCGGGTCGACCTGAAAAATAGGCCGACGAGTGACAGGACAGACAGAGAAAAGGTAACCACCAGGGCGTCGCCGTGCCGGCCAACGGAAGTCAGCCCAAGGGCACTTTTTGTAGAATTCATATGAAAATGTGACAAATTCGCACCAAATCTTACATCAAAAAATGGGCTGAACGGCCGCAATTACGCCCCTGTATCAACGGGTCTGTGAGCTGTTTTGGGCCTGAGTTGCAAGGTTTGGAACATTCTCTGATCAGCCGGCTGGCCGGGGTTTGGCGTTGTTAAGAGTTTATCCCCCGCGAAAATGCTGTTGGCTCCGGCCATAAAGCAAAGTGCCTGTTCCTCTACGGTCATGCGCAGCCGCCCGGCAGACAGGCGCACCATGGCCCCGGGCATGATTATCCTTGCCGTGGCAATCATCCGCACCATGTCCCAAACCGGCACCCTGGGCTGGCTTTCTAACGGGGTACCTGAAACAGGAACCAGCGCGTTGATAGGGACGGATTCCGGTTGCTTCGGCAAATTGGCAAGGGTCACCAGCATGCTCACCCGATCCTGATCATTCTCCCCCATTCCAATGATACCGCCGGAACAAATGGAGATACCGGCATTGCGAACATTACCGAGCGTATCAAGCCGGTCATCGTATGAACGGGTAGTAATTATTTCCTTGTAGAATTCTTTTCCCGAATCCAGGTTGTGATTGTAGGCGTACAGGCCGGCTTCCTTCAATCGCTGCGCCTGCCCGTGCGTAAGCATGCCCAGCGTGCAGCATACTTCCATCCCCATGGCATTTACTCCTTTGACCATTTCAATTACGCTGTCGAAATCACGGTTGTCACGTACCTCCCGCCATGCGGCACCCATACAAAATCTCGTACTTCCTGCATCCCTCGCTTCCCTTGCTTTGTCCAGGACTTCTCCAACCCCCAGCAGCTTATGCACCGTCACATCGGTCTGATAGCGGGCAGCCTGAGGGCAATAGCTGCAATCCTCAGGGCATCCCCCGGTCTTGATTGAAAGCAATGTACATACCTGCACTTCCGAGGGATCGTGATGTTCCCTGTGCACCGTGGCGGCCCGGTATATCAGCTCCAGGACAGGAGTGTTGTAAATGCCGGCTACCTCTTCCGTAGTCCAGTCGTTACGCGTGTGTTCGGTCATGGCTTAGTGTCTAGATCACTCCAGGGTAAACTCGAATGGCATTCTTGCCTGGATACCCTGATATTCCTTAAGATTCTTCAATTGCTGATACCAGATATGGAATTCACCCAACTCGGCTTGAACAGCCCGTGCGCGGGCATCGTCCTGCGCCTGGGATATCCATAATTCGAGAAAGGATTTGCGTTCCGGGTAATACCGCAGCCTGTAATCATCGGCGACTCCTGCCTTCTCCACAGCAATCTTAACCGCCTCATCAAATCCACCCAGGAGGTCAACAAGCCCATTCGCCATCGCTTCAGTGCCTGTCCAGACGCGTCCGGCAGCCACGCTGCGGACTTGCTCCCTGGTAAGTCCACGACCTTCGGCGGCCTTGGCCAGAAAATCTTCATAATTGTCGTCGAGTGTTTTTTGCCAGAACTCCTTTTCAGGACCGGTAAGCGGACGTGTAACTGTAAACAACTCCCCATAATTCCCGGTCTTTACTTCTTCGAACGTAATGCCCAGCTTGTGGTCAAAGAAATTGCTCATGTCAAACATCATTCCGAATATGCCTATGGACCCGGTTACTGTTTCAGGCTGAGCAACAATG
>DATBVZ010000154.1:0-7009 GCA_036515095.1 Cyclobacteriaceae bacterium
GTGAGAAACTGGCGGCGGAAGGAGAAATATGCTGGGGTGGAATGCACAGTTGGAAAACAATGGTTGAATTGTTAGAGGCTGTGGATCGTCCCAACATTGGATTCCAGGCCGACATGTCGCATACCTTACTGTACCTGCTGGGGTACAACAGGCCGGAAGACCGCATTCTTCCGGAAGACTTTGACTGGAATGACCGCGACACACTTACGAAGGCTCTACGGAAAATAGCGAAGGCGCTGCGTCCATGGACGATCGACTTCCACGTTGCCCAAAATGACGGGACAGTACATGGAACAGGTTCTCACGACAAGACAGGAAGGCATTGCCAGGCGACCGATCCTAACGGAAAGCTGGATATCGCGACAGACGCCGGACACTGGCTTCGCGATGAGAACGGAACGCTTACGCGGGCATTCCGGCATATCTGTTGGGATGGCTGCATGTTTTCCAATGATGTTATGATGAAGCAACAAACCTGGAACGACATTCTGGCAACCTTGATAAAGGTGCGGCAAAAGCACGGATGGCACGAATAATGACCGGCACGCAAAGTAAATCAGATCACAACTTCAACTTCGCTCCATGGCAAAAGACAACGTATTACGAATTGGATTGATCGGGTGTGGTTTTATGGGACGTACCCATTCGAATGCCTACAACCGGATTGCAAACTTCTTTCCTGAGTTGGCTTACAAGCCCTTGCTGAAAGCGGTCTGCTCGCGCAATGCAGATAAGGTGCGCGCATTTGCCGGGCAATGGGGGTACGAGTCGGCAGAAACCGACTGGAAAGCACTGATTGACCGTGATGATATTGACGCCATTGACATTTGCACGCCCAATGATTCGCATGCAGAGATTGCTGTTGCTGCCGCAGCGAAAGGCAAGATGATCCTTTGCGAGAAGCCCCTTTCCAGAACGTTAGCGGAAGGTCAGAAAATGGTAGATGCTGTGGAAAGGGCCGGCGTGGCGAACACGGTCTGGTATAACTATCGCCGGGTGCCCGCCGTCACCCTGGCCAAGCAGATCATTGACTCCGGGAAGCTGGGAAAGATTTTTCATTACCGCGCCAACTTCCTCCAGGACTGGACTATCAGTCCGGAATTGCCGCAGGGTGGAGAAGGGCTTTGGCGGCTGGATATCGATGCCGCGGGGTCCGGTGTGACGGGTGACCTGCTGGCGCATTGCATTGATACTGCCATGTGGTTGAACGGCGGCATAACCGATGTTTCCGCTGTAACGGAGACTTTCATCAAGGAGCGGGTTCATCAGGCGACCGGAAAGGTTCAGAAGGTGGGGATCGATGACGCCTGCATTTTCCATTGCCATTTCGAAAACGGATCGTTGGGGCTCTTTGAGTCAACGCGGTATGCACGCGGACACAAAGCCTTGTACACCTTTGAGATCAACGGAGAACATGCATCGATCCGCTGGGACCTTCACGACCTGAACCGCCTTGAGTATTTCGATCATCGCGATGACTCCATTGTCCGGGGCTGGCGTTCCATTCTTGTCACCGATGGCGATCAACCATATATGAAACGCTGGTGGGTACCCGGATTGTCAATTGGATACGAGCACACCTTCGTTCACCAGGCCGCGGATTTCCTCAAGAGCCTGGAGATGGATGAGCCTTGTCATCCGACTTTCAGGGATTCCCTGGAAACTCAAAAGGTATGTCACGCCGTCATTGAATCCGCCGAATCGAGGAGTTGGAAGGCGGTGGGGGGAGGGATAGAGGGCAAAGGGACATAAGGCCTACCTGCGAACAATTACCTGCCAATCGGAAGGTTTGGAAATAATGTGGATGCCAATGTCCCAGTCGCGCCGCAAAAACTCGAGTTCAAATACGCCGGATGGTACAACCAGATTGCGAAGCAGCACACAATCCAGGTAGTCGGGCAGCGCCGGTTTGTCAAACGACAATATTTTTTTGGGGCTGTCGATAGTGATTTGCAGGCAGGACTGTAGTAAGAGGTAGACCGATGCGACCGACCAGGCCTGCGGTACACAGGCTACCGGATATTTGGTCGGCGCTTCGCCATGGCGTATTGAAAAGCCGCAAAATAATTCCGGAAGACGTTGCAGGTCAATATACAGACACGCGGTGTACAAACCCTCCAGGAGTTTCATTGCAGGAGCAACAAGTCCATACCTCGCCATGCCCGATGCCACCATTGCCGTGTCATGCGGCCAGACAGAACCGTTATGATAAGACATTGGGTTAAACCGGACAGCTTCTTCCGACAATGTGCGGATACCCCAGCCACAAAAGAGATCGGGCTTCATGAGGGTTTTTGTCATTTTTACGGCTTTGGATTTGTCGGCGATTCCGGTGAAAAGGCATTGACCAGCGTTCGAAGTCTTAACCCGGCAGGGTTTCCTGGCACCATCGAGCGCAAGAACAAAGGTTGCCATTTCAGCATCCCAGAAAATCGCGTTAAACTTTTTCTTCAGCGCGAGTGCCCTCTGTTTCCAGGCTATCGATTGCGAACTCTTGTTGAATTCCTTTGCCAGGTAGGAGGCCTGCCTGTACGCATCATACACGTAGCCCTGAACTTCGCAAAGTGCAATTGGTGGCTTTGCCAACGTACCGTCTTCATGAAAAATACAGTCGTGCGAGTCTTTCCATCCCTGATTGACCAGACCGCTTTCCATGTACTTCTGGTACTCGATAAATCCATCCTTGTCAACATCGCCGTATTCCTCTATCCAGTTTATAGCCAGCTCGATGTTCGGCCAGATCTTCGACAGCGTTTCCCTGTCGCACGTACGTTTATAATAGCGTCCTGCCAGCATCACGAACAGTGGAGTTGCATCTACTGTTCCGTAATACCGTCGAAAAGGAATCTCATCCAATAGCGACATCTCGCCGTTTCTGGCCTCATGCAGGATCTTTCCCGGCTCTGCATCCCGGAAAGGATCCACCCTGGTGGCCTGATTTGCCGCGAGAAACAGGAGTACCCCTTTTGCCACCTCAGGCGCAACCCACAACGATTCGATCGCTGTTATGATCCCGTCCCTTCCAAAGGTTGTATTATACCAGGGAACTCCGGCATACGGGTACAAACCATGTCCTGTTTCAGTAAGCAGGGAAAGCAGGTCTTTCTTTGAGCGATCGATCCAATAGGTAAACTGCTTGTTGTTGGTTTCAATATCAGACAGGTAGCTTTTTTTTGTTTTCAGATCAGCAAGGACCCTGCTCAGGGCCTCCTCATACCTGAACGGAGCAGTGGCCGACTGTCCGATGTCGCATTGAATGGAATAGTTTATTTCAAATTGGCTACCTGCCTTCAGGGATACGGACTTCGCAGCAGATTGACTCGTTCTCCACTCCATGCCTTCTGCAAATCGTATCCAGGCAATTCGGCAGATTTGATCGAGACCGGTATACGAGAGCTTGAGTACGTTGTCTCCCTCCAATTGAGCCGGCGCCAATTCTCCTCGTTTGTCACGTCGTATTCCGCGTACCTCAAAAATGTCTTTGAAATCTCCGGCGAATGAAAATTTGCATTCAAAGTCATGTTCCTGAATATCATAATTGCGGAACACAACTTTTTCGTGGCATACGCCGTCCAGCAGGAATTTGCTTCTGGAAATATGAAGTACCCCTTTTTCAATTAGCCTTCGCGCCTCGGTACGCATCCGCGGGTTCGTAAGGTCAATAGAAAGTATTTCATTTTCATCCTTTACATTGGAGCTTAGCAGTGCGGGCCTGTGCCCGTTGATGGAAAGCTGCATGTCACTGATAAACCGCGTTCCTTCATGATAGAGGCCCTGCACTCCCGTGCCAAGTTGTTTTATATCCCCCCATCGATCAAAGATCGCAAACGTGTTACCATGGTTTAGTGTCCTGGTCCGGTCGTCCGCGTACGATGAAGATGCCAGGATATAATAACGGTCGTTTTCAAGTTTGACTAGTATGTTCTGATCTTTGATCATATCGGCGCAGTCAGGCTGACAAGATCCTGTTGCCAAGATCAGCAGGTTTCAAGTCTGTCTTTGATGGGAGTTGAATCCTGTTGGATTCCTCCAGGATGGATTCGTATATCGAAACGTACTCACTTACCATACGCCGGGCTGTGAAACGCTGCAGAAATACTTGCCGGCAATGCGCCCGGCTGATCTGACGGATGTTTCTTACTGCATGCACGGCCTCGTCAATGGACTCAACAATAAAGCCTGTGCGACCATGGTCGAGTACTTCCACAACCGATCCCATTTTATAAGCAACCACGGGAGTACCGGAGGCCAGGGATTCGATCATAACCATCCCAAACGGTTCCTGCCAGTCTATCGGGAATAGCGTAACAAGCGCATCGCCCAGAAATTTGCCTTTTTCGTCTTCCCCAATTTCTCCGACAAAATCAACATGCGGCTTCTTCATCAGGTGCCGGATCTCCCGGCTGTAATACTCCCGGTCATTGCGATCGATCTTTGCTGCTATCCGCAAGGGAAGCCCTGCTCGTTCAGTAATTTCGATTGCACGATCCACTCGTTTCTCGGGCGAGATCCGGCCCAAAAATGCAGCATATCCTCCATTGCCGGCACCGGGTTTGTACAATTTTTCCGGAAGTCCGTGATAGACATTCCCCACCCAGCTGGAATGGGCCAACGGCCTTCGTTGATTGTACGAGATTGAGATCAGCGGAGTTGCCGGAAACTGCCGGTACAATATATCAAGGCCGGCAATATCCAGGCGGCCATGCAGGGTGGTCACCTGCGGCCAGCCACCAAGCCTGCTGCTGGGAAAGTGTAAATAGTCGGTGTGAAAATGGATGATATCAAATTCGGTAGCTTTTTCAATTACCTGTTGAAGCTGAATTACATTATGGATATTTGATTCCAGACATTCTTCCAGCCGCAGGGCCTTGGGCACTATAGCGATCAGCTTTGCTTTGGTCCTGCTATCGCCGGACGCAAACAGCGTAACATCATGTCCCTGATTAACCAACTCGTCCGTCAAATAAGAAACTACACGTTCCGTACCCCCGTAAAGCTTGGGAGGTACGGATTCATAGAGTGGTGATACCTGCGCAATTCTCATAGTTCTTCCCTCCAATCTCGGCAAGAACCCTATCTACAAAACTATGCCATTATCCCCATGGCATTTTTTCACCCTTCTAAGTGACAAGGACACCCTGAGCGAGACTTCAGATTGGCGAATGTGGTGCAGGACTGGGGAAAAAATTTGCGAAAACGTGGATATAAATAACCAGTATCTCAAGCCGAATTCAGTCAGGAGATCAGCGAAGGCCCTGGCACGAATTTTTTGAATATACCTGAAAAGACCGATACCTCTTCGACAGACAAGGCTGGGTCTTTTCCATACGCTGTTATTTTTTTGGATATCACCGGGTTAGAAGGTTGTGGCCATATTTGAACAGCGTTACAATGCTGGTTTATGAAACAAGGTTTGACGCAAATTGGCTCATATGCCAGATTTCGCACCGCGTACAAGAACTCGATGAGCGGGATACAGGCAAATTTATTTTCGGTTGATTCTGCGGGCGGAACGGACCAGCAGGGATGACATTAACGGCTATGAAACAGGAACCAACTATCCGATCCCAATCTTCTCCCGTCAGTTCAGTCGGACAGCCCGAATTCCCGTCACTCACCGAAGACCTTACAACGGAAGTAGTTGTTGTAGGCGGAGGAATTGCAGGCCTGTCGGTAGCCTACGCGCTGACAAGGGCCGGAAGGAAATGCGTTGTTATTGAGCGCAATCTGGTGGGTGGTGCAACCGGACTTGTCAGTAGTGCCCATCTCGCCGATGCCATCGATGGCAGGTATTTCAGACTACAAAACATCTATGGTATTGAAAATTCCCGGGGTGCAGCGAAAAGTCATTCGGCAGCTATTAATCATATAGATGAGATTGTTGCCAGGGAACACATTGAATGTGATTTCAAACGACTGGATGGCTATCTGTTTCTCCACCCGTCCGACCGCATAAAGACGTTACGTCAGGAATTTGAAGCCAGCCGGTTGGCCGGCTTGCGTACCGAACTGGTCCGAAACGCGCCCGGCATAAGGCTGAGAGAAAGGATCTCGTTGAAATTTCCCGCACAGGCTCAATTTAATCCATGGCACTATGCTTACGGGCTATGCCGGGCAATAACCGATCACGGCGGAAAAATATTTACGCACACTCGTGCGGTTGAAATTGATGAGACCGGTGTGAGAACAACGCACGCCCGTATTTCAGCGGATCATGTAGTAATAGCAACAAACGCACCGGGTAATAACCACACCCGACAACTTGCATATCAGTCGTACATGATGGGGGCAACGATCACAAAAGGATCAATCGATCCGGCACTCTGGTGGGATACGGGTGACCAGCATTCTGTCTGGAGTACATGTCCCTATCATTACGCCAGGATCCATCCGCTGAATGATGAATTTGATCTGTTGGTCTGCGGTGGCGAAGATCACAAAACAGGTGAAGCAGACGATGTTGGAGAAACTGACCGGTTTGCTAACCTGGAAGCATGGGCGTACGATCACTTTCCGGGAATCCTGCATGTTGTGCACAAGTGGTCAGGCCAATTAACGGAACCTGTGGATGCGCTGGGGTATATCGGCAGAAGCCCAGGTAAAGAAAATATTTACGTAGTCACCTGTGACGCCGGAAACGGTCTCACCTACGCCGCCATTGCGGGAATGCTGATACCTGATCTCATTGAAAAACGGGCAAATCCCTGGGAAGAATTGTACGATCCTTCGAGGTCCACGGTCGAGGTACTCAGTGAATTCCTGACTGAGGCCAGTGATTTGAGCGTGCGGTATCTTGATTTTCGAACTCCGGGCGATGCAGAATCAGAACACGCACTTTCACATGACGAAGGAGCGATCATCAGAATTCATGGAAAGAGGATCGCAGTGTATCGCGACAGCGAAGGTTCCCTTCACGCGCGTCGTGCCAATTGTCCCCATGAAGGTTGCAGTCTGCGATGGAACTCCATTGAGAAAACCTTTGACTGCCCTTGCCTGGAAGTTCAGGCCT
>DATBVZ010000155.1:0-4668 GCA_036515095.1 Cyclobacteriaceae bacterium
CTTTTTTGCAGATCTGTTCGGTTTCGGGGCTTACACTTCGTTCGAGTGTACGGATGCTAAGGATCTCGCCTCGGTCATCCACTTTGATCTCGAACCTGACAATACCGCCCAATTCCTTATCGGGCACGGTCGGTGACGGTCTTGAATCCCACTCCCAGCCTGCCAGGTCCAGGCTCGAGCCACCGGCGCCGCCACCTTGCTTGCCATAAAGTGCCTTGGCATCGACTTTACCTTCGGGGCTTCCCTTGTCGCCGGCCTTAGCAACATCATCACCCTGACTTGCTGCGTTGCCGGTCTTGTCGGACGACGCATCATTCTTAGCCGTATTTGGTGTATAGACGGCTTTCGGTGTGAGGGTTTCCTTCGGGGCTTCCGCTTTTGGCTCAACTTTCTTTTCAACGGGCTTCTCTACCGGTTTTTCTACGGGCCGGACTTCCTCCTTCTCTTCTTCTTTCACGGCGACCGGGCTTTCTACTTTAGCGGTTACCTGCTGTTCCGAAGGTTGGGTTTCTTCGGGTGCCGCCTCCTCAACTTCAGGTATTTCTTCGGAAGGTTCGGGCTCGCTTTCTTCCGCGGCTTCTTCAATAGGCTCCTGCGGCGTGGTTTCCGGTTGACCTGCAGGCTCTTCCGGCTGAACATCGCCGGCGCCGGTATTATCGGTTCCGAAATTAAGCTCGATACCAAACTCAGGCAACGGCGGGTTTGGCGCACGCCAGGCAACAACAAGCAACAGGAGCAGAAGCACAAGGATGTTAATTCCTGCGGTCGTGATCATTGCCACGCGTTTGTTTTTCTTCTCCTGTTCCGACTCGCTCATAGATTGCCTGGTTTGGTAGCAACGACAACTTTGGCTTCGAGTGAAGTAGCGATGCCTGCAACGTATACAAGGTGTTCGGAGGGAACATCTTTGTCGATATGAAGGACAACAGAACCCTTCGCTCCGCCAAGCCTGCTCTTAAGTTCGCCTTCCAGCGTACCTCTCGTTACCCGCTTATCATCAACATAGTAATTCAGGTCTTTGGTAACCGTGACGGATATCTTCTGAACTTCTATGGTACTCGACTTGCTGCTGGGCAAATTGACCGGCAGCCCGGAGGGGGTAACAAAGGACGAGGTCAGCATAAAAAAGATGAGCAGCAAAAAGATGAGGTCAGTCATGGAAGCCATACTGAAACTCGCCTCAATCTTATTATTTGGCTTTAAGTTCATGGTTTCTTGTTAACAGATTCCCCCCTATCGTGGTTCCTGAAGTAAGTCAATGAAGTCGATTGATGTGTATTCCATTTTGTGAACGACCTTTTGCACCCGCGATACCAGGTAATTGTAGGCCAGATAGGCGATAATGCCCACAATGAGGCCCGCAACAGTGGTGATCATGGCGGTGTAAATACCGCTGGACAAAAGTTTCGGACTCACCGATCCTTCTTCCTGGGCAATGGCAATAAAGGCACGTACCATTCCGATTACCGTACCCAGAAACCCGATCATAGGCGCTGCCCCGGCAATTGTTGCCAGCGTTGTCAGGTTCTTTTCCAACTTGAACACCTCCAGGCGGCCCACATTTTCAATGGAAGCCTCGATCGTTTTCAGCGGGCTGCCTATCCTCGAAATTCCTTTCTCGATCATGCGGGCTATAGGATTGTTATTCTGAGCGCAAAGCATCTTGGCGCCGTTGACGTCTCCCCGAAGTACCAATTCCTTCACGCGGCTCATAAAGGCGCCGGGATCCTGGTTCGCTTTGTTAATGGTAAGGAACCGTTCAACAAAAAGGTAAATAGCAATGATCCACAGAATGCCGATTGGGATCATGATAGGGCCCCCTGCCAATGTCAACTCCCAAACCGATATTGATTGCTGGGCCGCGTCCACTACCTCTTCGGCCGATTCAGTTACAATTTGTGCAAATACCATTCAGCTAAAAAAATTATAGGTTAAACCGTCAACTCAATGACACAAAAATAAGTCCTCAAAAAAATAGGATGTTAGTGTTAGTATTTAGTTACCCAAAGTGCTTCGCCATAGTCGCCCTTCAACCCATCGGCCGTTGATTGCGCTGTTGCAAAGCTTTCACCTTCAGCTATAGTCAGCCGGTAAAACTTCACCCTTCCATGGGGAGGGATCAGTTTGCTGCTAACGCCTGAAGCGCTAAGCTTTCGCGCATAGTCCATCAACAGATCATCATCGATATTGCTGGCCACTACAACGTAATAACGACCGGTTCGGCCTGTAAGTGTGTCTATCGCTCCGACGGCGGGTTTAGCAGGAATGCTCGCCAGTGAATCATTGATCCGGTTTATCCGGGCATTTTCAATGGCTGCCAGTGAATCCTGTCTGGCCCGCTCTTTCCGGTAGGCGGCGTCTGAGGCCGCGCTTTGGGCCGCTGCAATCCTGCGCTCCTCATCCTTCATGGGTTTGTACTGAAGGAAGTACCACAAGCCCCCGCCTACCAGGATCACAATACCGAGAAGGATCATCAGAACCTTGGGCCACATCGGGGCTTCCGGTTCATGCGAATACGTATATTCGTATTGTGTCCGCGTCGGCTCTTCGTAGTGTGGTTCGTCTTCATACGGAGCAGCCGGGGCAACGGGCTCCGGCTCCGGTGGTTCATACGACTGTTCAGGTTCCTTTTCGGCCTCCACTTCCTGCGGGCGATATCCTTCATCCGGCGCAGGCTCTTCCGGAACATCTTCCGGACCGCGCTCTTCACGCTTGATGGGTTCGTATTCTATCTCGGGTAACCCGAAGGTATCGTCTGACTCATTAAAACTACCGGAACTATCATCAGGCTCATCATCATTTGGTTTTTTGTTTCTGGCCATGTGGATACGTTTTAATTATGGTAAACGTAACAAAATTAAGGTAATTTCTCAGCCTTACAAATACACCTGCCTGCCCATCTGAACGCAACGCGAGTCGGGCAGGTGCATCATCACCCTCACCCTAGAAGCTCCATGTAATGCCGCCAAGTCCCTGCATACCTCTCACCGGGTAGTGATAGAACAGCGGGTACTCATTCGACACGATGTTATTCAACTGCACAAAGAATGAGAAGCTGTCGGAGAACAAGTACTCTGCCCGGGCATTCAGATCAAACGCCCCGTCCAGCCGGATGACTTCCGCCGACGGTTGATCCAGTGCTTTCATTCCTCCCTGCATTATCAGATCTGCTTTCAGCAGTATCTTGTCATAAATGTTATAGAATGCATTAGCCGAAAGCCGGTATGTGGGTCGATGCCATACTTCCTGCAAATCGCCGGCCGTGTAGGTATAGTAGTCCATTCTCACCATGAACTTCGCCTTTTCCGACTGCGCATAGCTGAGCGCTGCATAAACGTTGTTCCGCTTGACCGTACCTTCATCAAAGACGGTGATGAACTTGCTCTGATCATCCGCAGAGTTGACAAACGAGTAGAGGTTTTTCAGGTTGGCGGCCGCAAGTCCGGCGTGGACTTCCACCTGGTTGCCCAACCGCGCGTTAATGCCGGCAAGAAATTCGAATAGCCGGTTGGTGTGATAAATGGGAATGTTCGGTGCCAGCCACCAGTTTTCCCGAACCAGGGAATGCAGCGTAACTTTGTCAACGCCGCCGGTGAATGAACCCACCAGGTCTATCGTGGGACTTAGTGAATACGTCGCGTGCACGTCCGGAAAGACATGAATGTCCTTGCTGTCGAGGGTATCATTCTCAAATGCAACGATCAACCCTGCCTTTACCTGCAGTCCATCCAAAGGAGAGAAAAGATAATCGCCGTTGATCCGAAAAAGACTCCGCGGCTTTGCGTCTATTACATCATCCTTTCTGCTGGTGACCGCATAATCTGCCCCGAGCTCAATCGCAGTCTCCTCATCGATCCTGTACGAACTCCTGAAAGCGAGGTCCACATCGGTCTCCTTTGCACTGTAATGATCGGTGAGGTGGCCAAAGTCTGCCCCCAGGCTGTACTGGAATTCAGTGTTACGCGTGTTGGCGATCTCCCCGCCAAGGGAAAAGAGGTTGTACGATTGCCTTATGGCATCCCGACTTACTACTTCACCGGCAGGATAGCCATAGAAGTGGGTAGCGATATTTTCAAAGCCAACCTTGCCGCTTGCTGAGATGAAATCACCGAATGCCTTGCCATAAAGTGATGCGCCCGACGTACCACTTCCCGAATTCTTGCCGTCGACAGGCCCCTTAGCTGAACTTTTCAGCCAGGCGTGCGCCCCCACCAGTTTCTTTTTATCTTTCCTTGAATTGAGGAATGCCTCAGCGTAAGGCGATGCATAGTTGCCATACCCAAGACTCACATAACTGCCGTATACGCGTGAGTTATCCTCCTGCTTCAGCCGCAAGGGTCTTATCTGCGGGGATATTTCAGGCGCCTGAAAATTGAAGGGCCTGAAATTATAGGTAATGGAGGGCTTGAATTGTTCGGCCGGTTGAGGAGCAATTTTTTCGAAATTGCGATTGGCCGCCGGTAGCGTTATCTGCCTGTCTTTGATTATCTCTATCTGAACGTCTTCCAGCGTGCCGTCCGTCCACTCCCGGTCGTTGGGCTGGTCCTGGCTGAAAGCAGTAGTAACGACCAACGCGTTTATGATCAGCAGAAATCCAATTCGTATCGTCACACGTTTTGACCTCATTCCAAATAAGTTAGCGGTTTTCCAGCGAATCGATTAACGGAT
>DATBVZ010000156.1:0-3520 GCA_036515095.1 Cyclobacteriaceae bacterium
TGATCAGGATCGGATAGCGTGGCCCGACTACTGGGAACATTAAGCACTAGTGCCGCGACTCGTACAGTCCCATGATATTACCTGCAGGATCGGTAAAGTGAACGATCTTTTCCCCGGAATCGAGGGTTATGGCATAGACGATCTTTCCACCGTTGTCTTTAATCCGCTGGCTCGTGGTTTCCACATCATCGACCATTATGGAAATCATGATACCGGCCTCCGTCATGGGTTTTTGGTTAGTAACCCACATCCCGCTTACTTCCCCTACCCCGTCATCAAAAGCAAGCGAACCTGTATTGTCCTTCCTTAGCTTCCAGCCAAAGGACTTACTGTAAAAGGCGGCGGAAACTTCAATGTCGAGGGCAGAGATCTCCAGGTAACAGATCTTGCCGTTTCCGTGGGTGGGCTTTTCTTTCATAGGGTGCTTTCGTAACGTCTTCTCCGAAATTTAGCAGAAAGTGCCAACGTAATCGTCCAATACTATCCTGATGGACATCTTTTGTCACCTTAGCTTCCGGTTTTGCGCTAGATTTACAGGCAAAACATTCCCAAGCGGCTTGAGCGAATTCCTGGATCAATTATTCCTGATCATCATTGATGGTGGTATCATCCTCGGCATTTTTATCGTTCTCCTCATTAATCATGGTGGAATAAGAAAAAGCAGGGCAAACATCTACCTGTCCGTTCTGCTGGTGGCTTTTACTTTCAGCATCTTTCATATCGGGTACGCCCCGCGTATTGTCCGGCACCTTTCGGTTCATGCTTATAACCTGGGCGATCCGACTTTCCTCCTTATTGCCCCGCTGCTCTGGTTCTATACAGAAGAACTTACCGGGAAAAGGGTGCGATTTTCCTGGGAGTCCGTGCTGCATTTTGTTCCCTTCATCCTGGTTGTAGGCTGTTCACTGTCGTTTAAATCCATTTCGGAGGATAATCCGTTCATTGTGTTTCTGGACAACCACCACAGGACGACAATCACCGTCTTTTGGGTGATCGTGGTGATCCAATTCCTGTGCTACCACGTGTTCATCCAAAGGAAATGGCTGTCCTATCAAAAGCTCATCCGCGAAGAAGTTTCCAATACAGAAAATGTCAATATCTCCTGGGTAAAGTTTTTTATGGCTGTTTTCCTGGTCATCAACCTTTTCTTTCTTTTCGGACTCTTTGCTGTTATTCACATGGACTACATGCGCTGGATATGGAAGGCGGTGGGGGTTGCATTCTCACTTTCTGTGTTTGCGCTGGGCTATAAGGGAATACTTCAAAAAGAGATCCCCCATTCCAATGAAACGGTAATATCCGCAGGACAACCGGAAGCATTACCAGAGAAATCACCGGTTAAGACAGACCAAAGCAGGATCGACCGGCTTGTTGTCTTCATGGAAGAAGGAAAGCCTTACCTGGATCCCGATCTGACCCTGAGCGGACTCGCAAAAGGCCTGAATATGACCCGAAATCACCTTTCTCAGCTCGTGAACAGCGGTATTGGAGAAAACTTTTATGATTTTGTAAACAGGTATCGCGTTGAAGAAGTCAAACGTCTCATAAGAGATCCCCGGATGCGGCGTTTTAATTTGCTGGGCATCGCCCTTGAGGCAGGCTTCAAGTCCAAGTCAAGCTTCAATCTCATCTTCAAGCGCTTTACGGGACTGACACCATCGGAGTACAGGAGAAATGCAGGGGACGGTGGCGTGGGGGGATAGAAATATAAGGGGCCTTGGCGAGCGAAGGAGGTTAATTCACTCATTGACTAATAGGTCCATCAGGATACGGGTGGACGACTCGCGAGGGCAGGTTCAGTAGTGTTGCATAAAAAAACACATGAGCCATCAGCTAAATGAAAGTGTTATTGAATTACGTCACGTCACAAAATCATTTGCGGTGGCGGCCGGCGAATTTCATGCACTAAAGGACATCACACTGCGTATCGGTGGCAACCGTCTTACGGCCATCACCGGCAAATCCGGAAGTGGAAAATCCACACTCCTCCATATCATTGCCGGTATAGACAAACCCTCCGCCGGAACGGTTACGGTCAATGGTGTAAGGGTCGACAAACTCCCGGAAACCATATTGGCTTCGTGGCGAGGCAAAAATGTTGGCGTGGTGTTCCAGTTCTTCCAGTTACTCCCTACGCTTAACGTAGCAGAGAACGTGATGCTGCCAATGGATTTCTGCAACAGTTATCCCCGGAAGGACCGAAAAGCCCGTGCGCTTGAGCTGCTTGATCGTGTCAATATCAAAGAACAGGCGGAAAAATTTCCTTCTGAATTATCCGGTGGGCAGCAGCAACGGGTCGCCATCGCACGCGCGCTTGCAAACGATCCTCCCCTGATTGTTGCTGATGAACCCACCGGAAACCTGGATTCCCAGTCTGCCGCATCCATTTTTCAGCTCTTTGCGGACCTTGCGAAAAACGGCAAGTCGGTGATCGTCGTCACACACGAAAAAGAATTTTCTTCTTACTTCGGGCATTCGGTCGACCTCGCGGACGGGTCAATTGCACATTCCGAATATTCACCAACCCCCCGGAGTAAATGAAAACCCGCTACAAGAAGATCCTCGGCGACCTGAGAACGGATTACCTGAAGAACCTGATGCTGATCATCGCCATCGCCATTGGGGTATTTGGTATCGGCGCTATCCTTGGCGCGCATGCCGTAGTAAATCGCGAAATGGCAGCCAACTACATGGGTACAGTTCCGGCATCGGCTACTATTGAAGTGGAACCTTCCATCTCAACCGGATTGCTGGATAGCGTCAGAAATTTTCCGGGTATAACAAGGGCAGAGCGGCGCATAACGGTGGTTGCGCGAATGAAAGTAAATGAACGCTGGCATCCCCTGCTGCTATTCGTTATGGATGATTTTGCTCAACTGAATATAAACAAATTCCACTACGTCTCCGGAGCTGCTACGCCTCAAGAAGGGGAAATGCTGGTCGAAAGAACAGCACTGTCTGTAATGAAAGCATCGCAGGACGATCAGGTGATCGTCAAGACACCGCACGGAACAGCGCGGTCGATTACCATTTCGGGCATCGTTCATGACCCGGGCCTTGCCCCGGCATGGCAGCAGGAGGCAGGGTACGGGTACATCACGCTTTCTACCCTGCATTGGTTAGGAGAAACGCAAGGCTTTGATCTTCTCAGAATTATTGTGAATGACCAAGGCAACTCCCGCGGACATATTACGGACAAGACAACGGCACTGGCTGACTGGCTGAAACGGCACGGACACCAGGTTCTGGAGATACAAATACCCCCTCCCGGAAAACATCCCCATCAGGGGCAGATGAATGCCATACTGTCTATCTTCACCCTTTTCAGCTTTATGATCCTGGCTTTAGCCTCAATCCTGGTGGCTACCGCCATGGCAACGTTGATGGTCAGGCAGGTGCGTCAAATCGGCATAATGAAAACCATCGGAGCCAATTCCTTTCAGGTCACCATACTATACATGCTCATGATGCTTACCCTCTGTGTGGCCGCATTGGGCATCGGTATCCCCCTAAGCAGAAT
>DATBVZ010000157.1:0-2580 GCA_036515095.1 Cyclobacteriaceae bacterium
TCGAAACGGTCCGAAAAATGCATCGGGTCATGGCCGCCGGCATAAATGACACATTCACCCTCCCCTTCAAAGAAGGCAGTCTGAATGGAATCGGATAATCGGAACACAGCGTCCTCATCCTGAGGCGCAACAACAGAGCGGTCAATGAGGATCTCGATCCTGCCCTGGGGCTTTTTCTTTTTCGCGGACAGTTCCCGGAGGAAATCTTCAATAAATTTCACTTCACCATCCAATAAAACACGGGCAAAACCTTTGCTCAGTAGCAGGGTAAGGTCATCGGTCAGCTTGCGACCCTTCCGTGCCCCCAAAGCGCACGCTACCATAATCCTTGTTCCCGGGTTTAATGCATTGACGGTATCGACCACATCCGTGACGGTATTGCGTTTGACTTCTTTTCCGCTTACCGGAGAAATGGTCTTTCCAATCCGGGCAAATAGGAGCTTCAGGTAGTCGTAGATTTCTGTTGTGGTACCGACCGTAGACCGCGGATTTCTGGTGTTGACCCGTTGTTCTATAGCAATTGCCGGCGACACGCCGCGTATGTAGTCTACATCGGGCTTCTCCATGCGGCCCAGAAACTGGCGGGCATAGGAGCTGAGGCTTTCCACGTACATCCGTTGTCCTTCCGCAAACAGGGTGTCAAACGCAAGGGATGATTTGCCGGAGCCGGACAGTCCGGTGACAACGACCATTTTGTTCCTTGGAATTGCGACGCTAAGATTCTGGAGATTGTTGACCCTTGCGCGCTTGATGATAATGTATTCCTTTGGATCGAGGTTATCTAAGTAAGAATCCGGGTTCACAGTATCGCTCGTCAATTTGAACCGCAAAATTAACTATTCACGGACCGGCTTCCTACGATGAATCCAAACTGGGGGAGGGTTGCCGGAATGATCAACAATAAAAAACACCATCGTCATCGGATGGTGCAACGCGGTAAAACATTCAGGGATTTGCTTATCCGTCGAAATCAGGATCGTAACTGGCCTCCTGGCTGCGCTTGTCGGTAGAATCGTCGTAATCGTCGTCCCCGCCGAATTCGTCGGATGCGTAATCCTCATTGTCGGAATTATCAAAATCCTCTTCCGGATTGGCCTCTACGTCGTACTCGCCGTCGCTGTTCTTGGTCGCGGGCACCTTTACAAGAATGATGGCGTCTTCAGTCTCCAGGGGGAATACAAAAATTGGTTCTTTTTTTGCATTGGTGATCCTGGTAATGTTCGCCTCATAACCGTTCGGATATTGCCTCCGGAGTAGCTCCCTGAGATCCTCTGCGAGGTTATCCAGGCTCTTGATGACGCGCTTTTTTATTTCAGGCATACGATGACGCTGTACACTGATTTTCGGACAAATACCCAAAGAAAAATGTTTGCAGGCAAGAAATTTGCAAAAATTTTTTGCCGCAAGGCAGAAAGTTCATATCTTTTCCAACCTGTTTTATCGACCTAACCCCAAAACTATCGAATCCTACCTCTACGTTACCTAAAGCAAGACAGAATGATTGACAGCAGATTCGGCGACAGCAAATTGGTGTCGCTCTATCAGAGTGGTAACGAGGAGGCTTTCGAAGTGCTTCTGAACAGACACAAGTCGCGCGTTTATACCGCAATTTACCTTATTGTAAAAGATCGCTACGTTGCAGAAGACCTGTTGCAGGAGACCTTTATTAAGGCCGTTAATACCATTCGCAGCGGGCGGTACAATGAGGAAGGAAAATTCTCACCCTGGCTGAGCAGAATTGCTCATAACCTTGCCATAGACTACTTCAGAAAACGCAAGCGATATCCGGAAATCGTGCTTGAAGACGGAAGCGGCGTATTCAATTCCATGGATTTTTGCGAGGAATCAATGGAATCGAAGCAGATTATGAAGGACAATAAAGACCGTTTGCGTTCGTTGATTAAGGAGTTACCGGACGAACAAAAGCAGGTCCTGATCATGCGGCACTATCTTCAGATGAGCTTTCAGGAAATTGCAGACCGCACCGGAGTAAGTATCAATACAGCCTTGGGTAGAATGCGCTACGCGCTTATAAACCTCAGAAAGAAAATGATAAAAACCAGAGCCTATGACAAAGACGTTTACCGAACACGATTTGATCAGGTATTTATACCGAGAGACATCGGAGAAGGAGGAGAGGGAACTTAATAACGCGCTCCTCTGCGATTCAGAATTACTGGCCATGTACAACGAACTCTGCGCCATCAAGAACAGGCTGGAGGAAGCGGTGCTCGAGCCTTCTTCACAAACGGTGCTGAACATCCTGAGTCATGCACGCGGTGTCAAAGCCAGAAGAGACTAATTGAATTTCCAGGTTTCTTAGAAACCCCTTGACTTACAGGGGGTTTCTAACGCCTGCCCTTTTGGGTCACGGCACCATTGAATCTTTCCCAACACGGGATCTGCTAATCCGAAAAAATTCAGTAAGGGAATAACCCGCACCTCCTGTGATAGTCATTTCTTTGTGGGCGTGAAGGTACTTATCCTGCATCAGCATTTTAAAGTTCCGTGGCATGGCGGTGCAATCCGGTCGTATTACCTGGCAAGAGCCCTTGCGCGGGCCGGACACAAGGTGGTCGT
>DATBVZ010000158.1:0-2080 GCA_036515095.1 Cyclobacteriaceae bacterium
CCAGGATTGGACCGGTGAGTGTCTGACTGCCGGACCATTTGGCCGATATTTCGCTGACGACACCACCAGCGCGATCCTGCCGTTCCTCGATCAGGAAATTGATCCATACAGCGGGGATGAGCAGCGCAAGGACAAGAATACCGATCAGGATGAGTTTTACGGTGATGGATTCCTGCAAGAAGTTGAGCATACTTTGTTTTCGGGTTTGTGATACGTTTTCCATTGGATTAATTAGTTATATGAATGAGCGTTTACAGGTGTGATCGGGGACACGTCGGTATGCAATGATTTCGTTTCGGATAATGAGGTGCGTGTTCTTACTTTGGAGAGGACAGATTCAAGCACCGGGAGCATTTCATTCAATGCCCGTGTCTTGATGATGAAATTCCAGAGGGGCTCGAATTTCTTCCATCCTGCGGTGTAGGCAAAGTGTTTTAGCGCGTGCTTGAGGGAATGGTGTTTTGTGCTTGCCGCGAAAATGTTGTTCCATTTATAGAATTCCCGGTAAGCCCAATGGTAACCTTCTTCGAGGGCTGACGGCGATAGTCGCTGCGTGCGGTACACGACGTGCCGGGTATCGTAGAGGTCCCAGTTGGAAGTAGTGATCCTGTTCTGCGCCTTCATATCGGAGAACAAACGGGTGCCGGGATAGGGTGTGAGAATGTGATACGTTGCCGTTGTAAGCGCATGCTCTACTCCCCATTCCACCGTTCGTTGAAATACATCCTGGTCATCGTCGTCGAGCCCGAAGACAAAACTGCCGTTGATCATGACCCCCAGCGAGTGCAGCCTGTTCACGGCGTTTGAATAATCCTTTTCCAGATTTTGCTTTTTGTTCCCCTGGCGCAGGTTCTCTTTTGAGAAAGTTTCAAAGCCTACAAAGAGGCTTCGCATGCCGGCTTCGGCAGCCTTTTCAATGAGATTACCGCGCAGGATGGCGTCGACCGTTGAGGCGGACTGGAATACGCGGTTCATTCCTTTCATACCCTCAAAAAGCGCCGCTGCGAATTTCACGTTGCCAAGCAGGTGATCGTCGAGGAAGTAAAGGTGCCGGCCGGGGAGGCGGTCTATTTCGGCGAGAGCCTGGTCGACCTGTTGGGTATAGAATGATCTGCCGCCCTCGAAGAATGCGTCTTTGTAGCAGAAGTTGCAATGATGCGGACATCCCCGCGTGACAACGATTGAATTGGGTACCAGGTACAGGTGTCTTTTAATAAGGTCACGTCTTATAGGAGGAATGCCTTCCAGGTTGCGGTAGGCGGAGACATATTTTTTCAGTGGTGTGCGTTCCCTGAAGTCTTTCAGAAATTTAGGGAATGTGTCGTCGCCCGGGCCAACGAATATGGTATCGGCATGCAAGGCGGCCTCATCGGGAAGTGACGTTACGTGCAATCCTCCGACGATCACGTATGCGCCTTTGAGGCGGTAATGATCGGCCATTGCGTAGGCGCGGTAGGCGTTGGTTATGTAAACCTGCAGGACCACCAGATCCGGCTCGTCGGTAAGGTCTATCGGTTCGACATGCTGATCCTGAAGGACGATTTCATCGTCCGGTGACAGCCAGGCTGCCAGCGTGGCCAGTCCGAGGGGAGGGAATAACGAATACTTGATGGGTCGCCAGTACGGACTTTCAGCTTCTGTGAGGGCGGGGAGAATCATCTTGACTTTCATAACATTCATTCAAAGTACTTTTAAGTACAAAGTAAACAATGAAAAAAAATCACGTACGTTGTTTTCGGACAACTGCCTCCAGGGCATCCAGGTGTTTTTTAAAGGCATGGCGTCCGCGTTCGGTGATTTTATATTTGGTGTTTGGTTTCCGGTCGACAAACGATTTGCTGACGGTGATGTACTTTTCCTTCTCCAGGGCTTTGATGTGGGATGCGAGATTGCCGTCGGTAACTCCAAGGAGTTCCTTCAGGGAATTAAAGTCATACGTAGTGTTCGATACGAGCACGGACATGATCTGGAGTCTGGCACGATGTTCCATAACTTTATCGAGCTGGTCAAAAGGACTTTTCACTTGTCGTATCGGTAATGCATTACGGCGCCATACACAATATGCAGTACGCCAAATCCC
>DATBVZ010000159.1:0-2940 GCA_036515095.1 Cyclobacteriaceae bacterium
CATCCCTGCGCGAGCGAAATGGGGACATTCCGCTTCTGGCCAATCACTTTCTGAATATCTACGGAAAAAAATACAAACGCCCTGGAATGAAGATCGACAAGGGAGTAATGGCGAAGCTGATGAAATACTATTGGCCCGGCAACATTCGCGAGTTGCAGCACACCATTGAGCGCGCCGTCATCCTGAACGAGGACAAGGTCATCCGCTCTCCGGAATTGCTGATCGGTTCCAATAGTCCCCGGCCCACCGCCGAAAAGCCCCTAACGCTGGAAGAAATGGAAAAGCAGTTCATTCTTCAATCGCTTGACGATAACAACGGCAATGTCAGCGTAACCGCCCGCCTCCTCGGTATGACCAGAACGGCGTTGTACCGGAGAATGAGGAAACACGGGATCTAAAACGTGTTTATGTGTTTATGTGCTTACGTGTTTATGTAGCGCGTTGAATGGATCAAGTTATTGCTCCGAATGTCTAACTTCGCCTCACAGATTCACTATGAGTCCTGCACGCCCCAACGTCAACACATAAACACTTAAACACATAAACACATTTCCCTCCCCCATGCTCCGTCGCTTCCACATCCTCGTCATTATCCGCGTGTTGCTGCTGGTCGCGACGACGTTAACCTTCGCGTTCATCTTCGGGGATGAGCGGCTTTTTTTCAACCACATCATCCTGACAACAATTATCATCTTCCAGGTTATGGAACTGATACGGTTTGTCAACCGCACCAACCGCGAACTTTCCCGGCTCTTCAATGCAGTACGTCACACTGATTTTTCGGTCACCTTCCAGCAGGGGCTTGCCGGCTCCTCGTTTAAAGAACTCGAGGGCAGCATGAATGAAATCGTAAAGGCATACAAGACCGTAAAAATCCAGCGCGAGGCGCAGTTTCATTTGCTTCAGTCGCTGTTGAGCCATATTCAGGTAGGTATTATAGTCCTTGCGGAAGAGGATGAAATCACATTGTTCAATCCCACTGCTGAAATGCTGCTCGGCGTAAAGGGCACGCACAACTGGCGCATGGTACGGCAATTCAATCCGGCTTTCACCGCAATGGTAGACGACCTGGGTGACAACGGCCGTAAACTCGTTGAACTGAAGGGCGCAGGAAACACGCATATGGTCTCGCTGGATGTACGCACCATTCAATTGCTTGAAAAAACCTGCAAGTTGATCACCTTTCAGGATATCAACAGCGAGATCGAGCAAAAAGAAATTGAAGCCTGGCACAAACTCATCCGCATCCTAACCCACGAGATCATGAATTCGGTAACACCGATCTCCTCGCTCACGGAAACCATGCAAAGTATGCTGATGGACAAAGAGGGAAAGCAAAAATCCATTAATACCATCGGGGAAGACATAATTGGTGACATCCGATTTTCCCTGGAGACCATTCAAAAGCGAAGTGAAGGGCTTTTGAAATTTGTAGAGACCTACCGCAAGCTCACCCGTGTGCCTAAGCCTACCCCGGAACCGGTTGATCTGAAGGCCCTGTTCAGCTCCGTAGAAAAGCTGATGCAGGAGCCCCTGGCCCAAAAGGGGATCGAAATGGAAGTTGTTATTTATTCGCTGGCTACCCACGCGCCATTGGACCGGAACCTGATCGAGCAGGTGTTAATAAACCTTATCACCAACAGCGTGCACGCACTCGAAGGTCGGCCGGAACCGAAAGTAAGTTTAATGGCTTACCGGAATGATCGCTCCCTGATCATAGAGGTACGTGACAACGGCAAGGGCATAGGAGAAAAGGAACTCAATGAGATCTTCGTTCCGTTCTTTTCGACCAGGAAAGACGGATCCGGCATCGGTCTCAGCCTTTCCAAGCAGATTGTAAGTCTTCACGGGGGAACCATCAAGGTCGCTTCAAAGGTAGGGGTGGGTACGAGTTTTTATTTGAGTTTTTCTGGCAGATAGTTATACTCTGCAAAGACCTCCGTCCAGAAGCCGGGATATGGCTCGCTACTGACAAAATGCTATTTTGCACAACGAACACCGAAAAATAACGACACCCATGAGATCCATCCTTGTGTTATTCCTGATCTGTCATTTTGCAGCATTACCCATCCGGGCGCAAGCTCCCCTTATCCAGGAGTTTCTCACAAAATGGGATAACTCAAAGGACTATACTCTTGAGTTATTGAAATCCTATCCGGAGAACAAACTTGATTTTAAACCCACCGACAGTGTAATGACCTTCCGGGAACAGGTCGTGCACATGATGATGAACATGGTGTGGCTAAGCGGCACCTACTTGCAGGAGAAAAAATTTGCATCCGCCTTTGACCGGAATAAGCAATACAGTAAAGAAGACCTCATACGGATCATGGACGACGCTTTCACCTTTTCGCGGGATATCGTGAAGGAACTCAAACCTGAAGACCTCGAACAACGGGTGGATTTCTTTGCGGGCAATTTTACGAAACGCCAGATCCTGAACCTCATGGACGACCACGTCACACACCACCGCGGCGAACTGATCGTATACCTGCGCCTGAATGGGATCAAGCCCCCACCATACAGGGGATGGTAATGTGTTGACGTGCCTGCCTGCCGGCCAAGCTCCGCGTTCCTGATCCTTGCATTTCGGCAGGCTGGCAGGTTTATGTGTTTACGTTGGTGCATGCATTTAGGCGCGTATCCTCATTTGAGAATAGCGGGGCTTACGGGCGCCCGTGGTTTATGCTGGCGAAGGATTTTTGTAACTTCAATCATCACCAAAACGGATTAGCATGCTGAAATGGGTCAGGAGGGTATTGGTCGCGGGACTTACTATAGTTGCGTCCGTGGCAACCAGAACACGCTCACCAAATGCTTACAACCACTTACATAAACACGTAAATACGTAAACCTGCCTGCCCTGCACTAGGCCAGCGCGATGGCAGGCAGGCACATCAACACGTCAACACATTACCATCCCCTGTATGGTGGGGGCTT
>DATBVZ010000160.1:0-13886 GCA_036515095.1 Cyclobacteriaceae bacterium
GGCGATTGAAAAATGTGCTGTGGATAGTATATGGCGTTAAGTTTCCGCAGCCGGTTAGAAACTCGTTCAAGCATAACTGCTCTAAGCTACGAAGAATCAAATTATCAAAAGTAAAAGTGTGACCTTTATCAACCCTGCTGAATTCCCAAAAATTGCATATTGATCATGCAAGCAGATTGAGCACGCTCATTTACACGGGCAAAATTCACTATTATTGGAAGATTCTTTTGGATCAGGAATTAATGGCAGGCAGCTATTTCAATACGCTACTAATTATATCTCCCGGGTTTCCCAGGGACGAAAATGACACCGCATGCCTTCCGGCTCAACAGGCATTTGTGAAGTCCCTGAAGCGGGTTTCTCCTGATTTGAGAATTATCATAGTTGCCCTTCAGTATCCCCCTCATGAAAATGAGTACCGTTGGTTCGGCCATCTGGTGATCCCTTTCAACAGCACCCGGTACGGCAGGATTTTGCGACCCCTGCTATGGCAGAGAATATTCAGGCGGCTGGATCGGATCGACCTCTCCGGGGAAACCCGAATACTGAGTTTCTGGTATATGGAAACCGCCCTTGTTGGTAAGCGCTATGGTCAGCGCAGGAACTTCAGGCATTATTGCTGGATACTGGGACAGGACGCCCGGAGGAAAAACTACTATCCGAAGTGGCTGCGGCTCAAGCCGAACCAACTCATTGTGCTGTCGGATTTTCTCGCCGATGAATTTACCCGCAATCACAGAAGAACACCCGCTTACACGGTCCCCAACGGAATCGATCCTTCCCTATTCAGGAATAACGGCGCGATCGAACGATCCATCGATCTCCTGGGTGTTGGATCTCTTATAAAACTCAAACAATATCAAATCTTCCTTACTGTCATCGCCCACCTCAAGCAAAGCAACCCTGATATTAAAGCCGTCCTGTGCGGGCACGGACCTGAAGAAAGAAAGCTCGCCGGGCAGATCAACGAACTCAACCTTAAGGATAACGTCCGGCTTACGGGAGAGATTCCTCATGAAACGGTGATCGAATTTATGCTGCAATCAAAGATCCTTGTTCATCCTTCCTCCTACGAAGGTTACAGCGCAGCCTGCCTGGAAGCGCTGTATGCCGGGTGTCATGTTGTCAGTTTTGTTGCCGGTGAAAAAAGGGAAATAGACCATTGGCACATTGTCTCTTCGGTAGGGGAAATGATTGAACGTTGTCACGACCTGATGCTTCATGAGCCTGACTTCAACCCGCATCTCGTGCACCACATGGACGACGTAGCTCAGAAAGTACTAAACCTTCTGGAAGGCGGGGGTGATGTTACCACTTCGTAGATAGAACGCGCAATCGCATCGAACGATAGCTTATGATGAAACTGTTCCAATGTCCTGGCTCGCCCGGAATCGACATTCATTCTGGCGCTGGATTCCAGCGCCAGACCCAGTGAGGCACTGTCTCCCGTCGCAAACAATAGCCCGCATTTGCCGGATCCTGTCATGGCGCGGAAAGAATGGATATCGGTAAGTATGGGAATACATCCGCAGGACATGGCCTCACAAACAGCAATTGACGTTGCTTCTTCCCGGGAGCCCAGTATAAAAAAATCAGCACTGTTGTACCAATAGACCAATTCCCGGTTATCAATCTGGCCCACCAAATGAACGGATTTTGAGACCTCCGGATGCAGTGCGAGCAGCGAAACAATGTTTTCAAACAATTCCCGGGTGTGGAATATCATGTAGAGTGAAGCCTTATGACCCCCTTCCAGGAAGTTAATGAACGACCTCACGATCGTCATGGGATCCTTGATTGGATTCAATCTTCCCACCCAAAGGTAAGTCGTACCGCCGTTAACTTTCGTCTTCGCTCTTGCAGTGTTTCTGTCCATCGGAGAAAATACGGACGACCCCTCGAAAACCTCCCTGACCTTGTCTGAATGACTGATCAGCTTCACTTTCAACCAGGGTTCGGCGAGTTGACAGCAGGTAAATAAATAGGCATCAATGGATCGGTCCGCCACTCGCTGCAGCAGACTCCGGGGGAGGCTTCGCGGTACTTCTTTGTGGTGCTGCGCTATTATCCGGACCTTTTTCCCCAACTGGTTACGTAACAAGATAACCTGCCACGGAAAGATAAGTCCGTGAACAATTATGACATCGGGCTTTAATTCCCTGATCCTTTTGTGAAGCCGGAACGGAAACATGACTTCCAGAGGGGAAAGCCTGGCAAAATTGTATCCGACATTGTTTTTTGTAAGACGTGCATCGCAGCCAATGCAATGGAAACTGAAGACTTCAGCGGATTGCGACAGTTTTTCCAATACGCCCGTATAAAAACCGAGTCGCGAGATCCAGGCCTCAGGATCGACGCACTCGTTAACCGCGGCGTAGGAAAGGCTTACGATCCTCATCGGATGAGATATTCGGATGGTAATTTCCGGTTCTTCCTCCACTGAGCATAGTAACAGTGGATATGGGCAAGGGAGTGCTCATCCCTCAACACGTGTTCTTCATGGAGTGTCTCATAGAAATGAATTCTGTGAATGCCTGCATCCAGCGAGTCAAGTCTCCGGAGTTCCCGATAGTGTACAACTGATTCGGGTAAGGGAATTCCAAGTTTCTGCGAGCGGATAGTTGAAAGGGGGAATTCTTCAAAGGATCTGAGGTCTTTCATATGATTCTTCCCCAGTGCATAAGCCTGTCTGAACCAATCGGCCCTTACGCCCGACAATGCTATAGTCCCGAATTCTTCTATCTGGAGATTGGCCTTACCCCCATGACGCATAGACCCTGCATAAAACCGCTCGTCTACCGGCCCGTGCAAATCCGTTGGAAACATGTTCATCCTTCCGGCCGAATCGCTTACTGTGATGATTGAAATCTGTCGGGGGACGGCATACCCGATTCGTACCTGGTCATACAAATTGCCGGGAAGGTAATTATCCGGTTTCCGTAGTCTAACCAATTCCCGCATGCGGTTCGTTGCCTGATGCATCCCAGAAAGAAACCGGTGCTGTCCCCATTCTCCCTGAAAAATAAAGATCACGCTTTCCCCGAATTCCCTGTTGTCAACCTTCCTGAGAATGAGCTGTGCAATCGATTCCCTGCAGGACATAAATCCCTTCCACATTACATCGCCTTGAAACTCCCCGGCAACAACCGAAATGCATATTCTTTCCTGAAGCTGTAACCACCTTGCCTCATCCGAAAACCTGCCAAAAGAAAGGCCGATGACCATCGGCTTGTATCCAAGAAAAAGATCCTGGCTTACCGGTATTCCTGTATTGGAATCCGGACCGGTGATATATGCGGAGAGCGGATGGGAAAATCCTTCCGGCGAAAGGCAAACATATTCCTGAGGGATTGTAATGCCGAACAGAATTGAGTTCACCAGTCTTCTCAATGTCCAGCCCATAAAGATCTTCTCAAATTTATGCCTTAATCCTTGTTTTATCAGTCGCTCCAGGGTGCATCGACACACCTTGGCCAGGCTGAAACGCTAATTGTAAGCCTCGTTCTACAACCCCGTTCGGACAAAGGTTGCCTTCACGGGAAATAAAAAAGAGAGCACCTGCCGACGAATATATGATTCCTGTTGATAATTGCCACGCCCAGGCCTTAACTTGATACCTGATTTCAACCGATGAAATTTTTGTGACTAAGGTAATCCTTTTCAATCCCCGCAGTGCACGACACAAGCACCGTATACCGAACTCCATCCTGCAGGTGGGTGCTTCAATCCATGGCAAATATGACTATGCATTTGTGGATGGCAACATGGAGAAAGACCCATGGCCAACCGTGAAGAAATACCTGGAAGAAGGATTTACAGTTTTCGGCTGTACCGCCATGCCGGGACCGCAGTTGCTCCAGGCGATCCCGTATACCAAACAGATCCGACAGCAGTACCCGGGCGTGACAACCGTCTGGGGTGGATATTTTTCGTCCAACCAATACCGGTCTGTAATTAATTCCGGCTATGTCGATTACATCCTGAACGGGCCGGCCGATGAAGCCTTCCCGCAACTTCTCTCCGCACTTGAAAACAATCCTGCCTCGATTTCGTCGATACCAAACCTGATCTTCAGTAATAACGGGGAGATCATCAAAACGCCGCAGGCTCCCCTGCCTGACCAGGACAAGCTGCCGCCGCTTCCCTACGAATACCTGAATCGGTTCTATCCGCTAAAACGATACCTGGGAAGGACTTTCCTCGGCAACAGGACCACCGCCTATCACTCCAGCATGGGATGCCCGTTCACCTGTTCGTTCTGCGCCGTCGTCCCCATCTACAATGCACGCTGGAAAGGCAAATCCGCGCCGCTCATTTACAAGGACATCAAATACCTGATCGATGAGCACGGTGTCGATTCGGTTGAATTCCACGACAATAATTTTTTTGTGAGCGAGAAAAGGACGGTGGAATTCTCAAGGCTTATCCGGGAAGATAAAATTGCCTGGTGGGGCGAGGGAAGAATAGACACGATTGATAAATACAGCGACGCGTCGCTTGCGCTCATGCGCGATGCCGGCTGCAAAATGATCTTTTTCGGCGCCGAAACCAGTAACGATGAGCTGTTGAAAAAAATGGACAAAGGCGGCACGCAAACCACGGAGCAAATGAAATCCTTTGCTTCCCGCATGAAAAGATCCGGCATCATCCCGGAGTATTCGTTTGTGCTGGGTTTCCCCGGCGAAACCCCTGAAAGGGTAATGGAACAAATTGACCAGGATATCACCTACATCAAATCGATAAAAGAAATAAATCCGGAAACGGAGATCATCATTTATGTCTACAGTCCCGTTCCAACCGAAGGATCGGAGCTATACGAGCAGGTACGGGCGTCGGGTTTTAATTTCCCGCAAAAGCTGGAGGACTGGCTTGAGCCTGCCTGGCAGAATTTCGACCTCCGGAAAAATCCGCTCACACCCTGGCTTACCCCCGCCATGGTGGACAAGATCCTTGGCTTTGAGACGGTGCTGCATGCGCAATATCCAACAGTTTCTGATTTCCGGTTAAGTCCCAGGAAACGGAGGGTGATGAAACGCCTGTCTGACTTTCGGTATCGCAATGATGTTTTCAAATTTCCCTATGAACTGAGGGCGCTGCAACGTATATGGAAATACCGGCAGCCGGAAATTGAGGGTTTCCTTATGGAATAGCGATGAGGAGAACCTTAAAGCGTATTGCATCGTGGGTGTTGGTCCCCCTGACGAAATGGTATTTGAGAAAGGAGAGAGCCTATAGCAGGGCAGGCATAAGAGTCACCGTATTTCCGGGAGTTTTTCATCCGGGATTGTTTTCAAGCACCGGCTTTCTTCTTGAATTTCTTGCCGATCAAGACCTGAAAGACAAATCCTTACTGGAACTGGGCTGTGGATCGGGGCTGTTGTCTATCGCTGCGGCCAGAGCAGGTGCAAGGGTCACGGCTTCCGATCTGAATGCGGAGGCAATTAGAAACACAAAACAGAACGCAGTTCGTAACCATGTCTCAATAGAAATCGTGCACTCCGACCTGTTTGCCACCATTCCATCCACTGCTTTTGACTGGATCGTCATCAATCCGCCGTACTACGCCCGAACGCCCCGCAACGATGAAGATCTGGCATGGTACTGCGGTGAGAATTTTGAATATTTTGAGAGGCTATTCAGGCAACTTGGCAGCTATATGCACGAGGATACGTTTGTTGTCATGGTGCTCACCCTGGGTTGCGACGTTCAAAAAATTCTTTCTATGACAAAAGAGAACAATTTCAGATATGAAGTGCTGAAGGAAAAACCTTCTTTTTTTGACGAAAGGGATTTTCTCTTCCGCCTGCGAAAAGAAGATTGAAGAAGTTGAAGGGATGAAGAGTTGAATAATATCCGACGCATCAAATTCTTCTTCAACCCTTCAACTCTTCAATCTTCCTTCCAATGCCTCTGCAATAAAAATCCAGGCAAGGATATAAAATGAAAGAAACAATCTCGTGCTGAGATCCGGAAACAGGATATATCGTACCAGGAATGCCAAGAACACAACCACAAAGAGGTATTGCGCGATGTCCATGTTTCTGAAACTTATCCCCTGCCTCCAAAACAAAGCTACAAAGCCTACTCCCACAATCCCGATATAGCTCGTCTGCAGGGTGTTAAGGCCCGTAATCGCCTCCCCCGCCAAAACAACCGGATTCAACTTCTTAAGTAAACCCCCGTAAAACACCTGGAACCCATGGTCATACTCCGCCTGCTTCAGAATAAAAATCGTGTAGGCCAGAAACACGGCCAATACAACAACGACAACCACAGGACGAACATTACGGGTTTCATCCCGTGCGGGTAAAAAGAGCAGGGACACCATCAATGACGATGCAATAATTACATTGTCAAGCCGGGCAAGAACCGAAAGCGCAGCAAACCCCGCAATCCAATACCAGGGGGTACGGTTCAAATACATTATGAATGCTGCCATCAGGATCAGCGTGCTGAGTGCATCCGGTGTAGATAGCCGGGCCGCTTCGATGACAGGCGGACTGCACAGTATAGATAAACCCAGGATACCGGCGATCCAGTATGGAAACTTGCGGGCAAACCTGAAAAAGAGTAGTATCGAAAGCAGCAAGAAAGACAACAGGGAAGGCAGAACCGTTGCCCTGGTCAGCGGCACACCCAATTCATAAAGAAATCCGGCCAGGCCGGTGTACAGGGGTTTGACCCGGAAGTACGAAAGGAACTGGTGGAATTTCTCTGGACTACGGAGAACTTCCTTCCGCAGTTGATGCGTCGTGTCGACCAGCATCCTGTACGGTGCTTCGGGTATTTCTTGTTCCGCGATGTCATAGATCCGGGCATGCACGCAGGACCTGCCCTCATCATCATCACCCAAAATAATTGCGCCGTATGCCAGCATATCCCAATTATAAGATGGCTTGGTGTAACACTTAGCCAGAATAATACATATGACCGCGAAGTAAAGGACAACAGAAAGAAAATTTATGACGCGTGGAGTCATGTTGGAGCGGAGAAATTTAGTCTGATAAAAATACGGGAATATGGGAATATCGAAATACGGTTCACGCTCGCGTTAGCCACCATCCCTCACCTCAACACCTCAACACGTCAACCTATTACCGGATTGGTGACAAAAACTGTAAGCCAATTTTAGGACGAGACAACGCAAACACATAAACACATAAACACATTAATCCTACACCAGCATCTCCAGCAGCACTGCAACCACGGCCCCTGTACCGGCCACCACCAGCTTGAGGGCATTGAAACGGTGCTCCGGACTGCTTTCAAACACAATGGTGGTGGAAATATGAAGAAAATTGCCGCAGACAAGTGCATAGAGATAGATCAGTCCGTTTCGCGTGATGAGTTCATGAGCTGACAAGTAGCTGCTTAGCAGCAGACCCAGTGGCGCCGCAAGTGAAAATCCGATCAGGTACGGCAATGCATTTCTTACTGATCCCAGCTGAAACACGAGCACCGTCATCAAGGCAAAAGCAGCCGGTGCCCGGTGCAGGACAATCCCAAGAAACACCGCGTTCACGTTGTACACAGCGCCGCCTGCCGCGGGTTGCGCCAGCATTGCTCCTTCCAGGAAGGCGTGTGTGCACAAGGCAATAAGCAAAACAAAAGCAGACAGAAAATGTCCGTTGTGTTGGTGCGTGGGATGTTGATGATGGTCATCTTCCTGGTGGCTGTGGATATGGCCATGTTCTACTCCGGAAGTAAAGTATTCCAGCACCTGTTGAAGAAAAAATCCGGCCAGCACGAAAATGCCGATCATTTTGACATCTTCATACTGTCGGTACAGCCCGGGAAGGATATGACTTACGGTGATTGCAAAAAGGTAAGAGCCTGCAAAAACCAATACGAGCTTGTAGTTGGCATTTCGCCCCTTTGGAACCAGGTAGATAAGCAGTCCGGCAAGAAGTGGCGCAAGAAAAAGTACGAGGAGCTTTACGGTCATGATGGGATATCAGTTGTTGATGGTCAGCGCCTGCTCTATACCAGGGGTGCTGAACGTTCCGATCGACCCGTCCTTATTGCTATACGTGAGAAACGCATCGATATCGTTCAGCGAATTCAGCAGTGTAATAGCCCGTTCATGCCCCATTACCATAAATGCAGTTGCCCACGCATCGGCTGTCATACAATCTTTTGCAAAGACCGATGCGCTCAATATTTCCCGTTGCACCGGGTAACCGGTATCGGGATCAATAGTGTGTGAAAATTTTTTGCCGTTCTCGATGCGGTAGTTAAAATAGTTGCCTGACGTTGCAAGTCCTTTGTCCGTCAGTTCCGTGAATGCAATGAAATGCTGATTATCCTGAGTAGAATTGGGATGAAGGATCCCTACCCGCCATGCCCGCTTCTCGTTTATGTTGGTTCCTGCCGTGACCACCTCGCCGCCGATCTCAACAAATAAATTGCGGACACCCTGGTCTTTCAGAAAGTCAGCAACCACATCGACGCCGTACCCTTTGGCGATGGCGCTGAAATCGAGTTGAACCCGCGGATCTGATTTCCAGATACTGTCGTCGTTAAACCGAACTTTATCCATTCCCACAAACTGAAGGATGGAGTCAATCGCAACGCTGTCGGGATGCATCGGCTCAGCGGGACCAAAGCCCCACGCATTGACCAGCGGCATTACCGTCGGATCAAAAGCACCATGGCTGGCTGCCGCTATTTCGCGTGATCGCTCCAGGACCGGCAGGAAAAAAGGTAAGTTGAATCGCAGGGAGTGACCCGTGTTAAACCGGGTGATCTCAGCTTCCTCCAGGTACGTATTCACGCTCTGGTTAAACACAGCAAGCAGCGAGTCAACCGACTCCCGGAAATCCCTTTCCTTCGCATCAAAGTAGATAATATGATACGTCGTGCCCATTGTTCGGCCACTTACCGTAAGTTGGGGTTCTGCTTTCGCCCGCCTGACAAGGTATACCGATAGCACAGAAGCAAGCAGGATAAGCGTGTAGATGGTGTTTTTGAGCCGGTAATTCATAATCGGAAATGAGAGCGGGCAAATTTAGCAGAATTAGCATAAATGCAACAAGGTTGCTATAAACAACAGACTTCCCTTCTTTTGCTGCCGTACTAACCATCCCGAAGGGGGCAAATTTTTGCGGCGGCCAAAACTAAGTCGTTAAATCAGGCTACCTTCGTAACATTAAAACCCGAGTCATTATGAGGGAGGACTATCTTAAAGCCGGCGACGAAAACCTGAGTGCGATTGAAAAGGAATTTGAAAAGGTATTGCGCCCTTTATCCTTTGATGATTTTACCGGCCAGCAGAAAATAGTTGATAATATTAAAGTCTTTGTACAAGCCGCACGCCAGCGAAACGAGCCGTTGGACCACGTACTGCTCCACGGACCTCCGGGATTGGGCAAGACAACCTTATCGCATATCATCGCCAATGAAATGGAATCAGGCATCAAGGTCACCTCGGGACCTGTGCTGGACAGGCCCAGTGATCTTGCCGGATTACTCACAAACCTGGAGCCACACGATGTCCTGTTCATTGACGAGATCCATCGCCTGAACCCGGTGGTTGAAGAATACCTGTACTCGGCCATGGAAGACTTCCGTATTGATATCATGCTGGATTCCGGCCCTAACGCGCGTTCCGTGCAAATAGGCCTGCATCCCTTTACGCTGATCGGCGCTACCACCAGGGCCGGGTTGCTTACCGCTCCCCTGCGTGCACGGTTTGGCATTAACGCACGGCTGGAGTACTACGATTCGCAACTGCTGACAACGATTGTCAATCGTTCGGCAGGCATTCTCGCAGCTCCCATCCATCCGGATGCAGCTTTCGAGATCGCCCGCCGGAGCCGGGGCACACCGCGGATCGCAAACAATCTCCTCCGCAGAACACGGGACTTTGCGCAGATCAAGGGCGACGGTACCATCACTATGGAAATAGCGCAGGTAGCACTCAGGGCCCTTGATGTCGATGAGGACGGACTGGATGAGATGGACAACCGGATCCTGACGACCATCATTGATAAATTCAAAGGCGGACCTGTCGGATTGACCACCATAGCCACCGCTGCCGGAGAGGAGGCGGAGACTATTGAAGAAGTTTACGAGCCTTTTCTGATCCAGGAAGGATATATCAAGCGGACTTCAAGGGGGCGCGAAGCCACTGAAAAGGCTTACAAACATCTGAAACTGAATCCCCCTGCTACCGCAAGGCCGGGTCTGTTCGACTGAACATCGCGGTCAGCACGATCGCCGAATGCCGACACCGTTTGGTTGTTCATTCCGGTTATAACGAACATTTTCAGCATTACGAAACATACTATTTCGCTTTGACATCATCCGCTTCACGTTATTCCCATTTGATCAAAGCGTCGGCATCCCGGCTCGGATTCTCCTATTGCGGCATCTCAAAGGCGGGGTTCCTGGAAGACGAAGCATACCACCTTGAAGAGTGGCTGCGGCGTGGCTACCATGGGAAAATGACCTACATGGAAAATCATTTCGACAAACGACTTGATCCTGCCAAACTGGTGCCGGGTGCCCGGTCAGTGGTAAGCCTGATCTACAATTACTACCCGGAGAGCGACCTCGCGAAAGAAGGTGCCCTGAAGATCGCCAAGTATGCCTATGGTGAAGATTATCATTTTGTAATCAAAGACAAACTGAAGGCGCTTCTGGCAGCGATCCGGGAGGAGGCAGGTGACATCAGCGGCAGAGCATTTGTTGATTCTGCGCCGGTGCTTGAGCGGGTGTGGGCCGCCCGAAGCGGAATAGGCTGGGTGGGAAAAAATAGTCTGCTCCTGAATCGCGACATGGGTAGTTTTTTCTTTTTGGCGGAATTGATACTCGATCTTGAACTCGAGTATGACGGGCCTGCAAAGGACTACTGTGGCACCTGCACGGCGTGCATGGATGCCTGTCCGACGGACGCGATTGTAGAACCCTATGTAGTAGATGGAAGCAAATGCATTTCGTATTTTACGATCGAGCTGAAGGATGAAATACCCGGGGAGCAGAAAGGCCGCTTTAACGACTGGATTTTCGGATGCGATATCTGCCAGGACGTCTGTCCCTGGAACCGGTTCGCTCGACCGCATAATGAGGCAAGGTTCAATCCTTCACCCGAGCTTGCTTCTATGACAAAAGATGAATGGCTTGAGATCACAGCGGATATCTTTCAAAAGGTCTTTAAAGAATCGGCGGTCCGGCGCACCAAATTGGAAGGACTAAAGCGGAACATCAATTTTGTAAGCAAGCCCTGATCCCTTCAAATACTTTTTATCAATCATTAGTATTTGCAGCAAGTCTTTACTTTATTGCGATACCACCGCAAACTTAGGCGCATTTCTGCTGAAAATCACCCCCAATTTTAAGTAAGTAACGAGGATGGACAAGAAGGTTATAACCTATCAGGATATTATTAACATGGATGTCCCGAACATTATTGTGTATGCGGCGCCGGTAATGATTGTCCTGGTTGTTATTGAGTGGGTGATTACGCTTTATAGGAAAAGAGACTTCTACAACACAAAGGACACGTTGGCTGCAACAGTCATTGGTATTGGTAACGTCGCGATCAATGCATCGCTTAAGGTATTCACCTTTGGCGTCATGCTTTTCTTCTACAACCTGGTTCCGTGGAGCATTCCGCCCGCATGGTGGTCATTTATCTTATGCCTGATCTGGTTTGATTTCTGGCGATACTGGGCGCATCGCATCGCGCATGAAAACCGTTTCTGGTGGGCAACCCACGTCACGCATCACAATTCGGAAAAATACAACTGGTCAGTCTCCTTCCGGTTGGGCTGGACGCAGAATATCAAGATCATTTTCTTCATACCCATTCCGCTTACCGGATTTGACCCCGTCACGTTTCTCATCTGTCACCAGATCGAAGTACTTTACCAGTTCTGGATACATACAGAATACATCCGGAAGCTTCCAAAACCCATCGAGTATATATTTACCACTCCTTCCCATCATCGCGTTCATCATGGCAGCAACGACCGTTACCTTGACAAAAACTACGGGTCCACGCTGATCATCTGGGACCGCATTTTCGGAACGTTTCAACCGGAGGACGAAAAGCCGAATTATGGACTGACCAAGCAGGTAAAGAGTTACAATCCGGTGTATCTGTGTTTTCACGAATGGCTTGACCTGGTCAAAGACATCCGGAACAGCAAAAGCCTGAAAGAAGCGTATACGCTGACCTTCTGTTCCCCAAGCAAACTGGAGGCAAAGAAAAAATCATTTGAGCATAGCTCTCCCATGCCCGCACCTGAAACGGCATCCCTTGAAAAGGTGGAGGTTGCTGACTAACGGATCATGGTAAGGACCTCCTGGGCGACCTTCTGATTGGATTCGAAGGCAAGCTTTTGATGATTGACCAGATCCACAATGGTTCCAATCAGGCATAGTCCCCCCGTGAATAAATACAATAAACCCATACCGATCTGTCCGAGGATAAACCGGTGTACGCCGGCGACTACGATAAAGCCAAGCAGGGCTGTCAGCAGGATCAGTTGCGGGTCTTTGCGTTTAGCCCGGTAAGCATTGGCGAACATCCGGGCTTTGTCATCGTCCATTTCTTTAAGGAGGCCCTGAACATAAAGCATTTCATCGCCCTGCAACTCGGGCATTACATCAATAATTTTTGCCATAGGTTTAAGATGTGAGGTCTGGTCAATTGTACAATCCTGTAAGATAAAACAATCACGGCGAAAATTCCCAGGGGATGGGCCGATAAAGAATGCATAAACTCCCCGTGAAAAAAGAAGGAAACCGAGCGGCCCAGCCCGCAGCCAGGGCAAAAGTCAAAACCCAGGTTTTGCAGGGGACACAGTGAAAAGTGACGGTCACCAGTTGGCTGGTACAGGGCCATTGCCAGCAAACCCCCCAGCCAGACGAAGGCTTCCCAGGGAAGACGTCGCAACACGGATCGTTTCATAAAAAATTAAGCCCTCTGAAATTTCAGAGGGCTGATGTTTCAACAATTAATTCGGGTACTCCTTCCTTAGGCGAACACAAAACAACGGTTCAAAATCGCCTCATGTTGCTTCCCAAAGCTGGCATAACACCATCTTTTGAGTTCGTTGACTTCTTCCGCTATCAGCATTCTGATAGCTTTTCGCAGCTCTTTTTCAAAGAGACGCGAGTCAAAACTCACTTTTGTGAGCACAGTTTTGACATAATTCAGCATAACACGAAAATTATTAGAGTACAAAGATCAAAAAAATTAAAAAATGTAAATGCATTGGACTGTTAATATATAAAAAATGTTAATTAGACCAGAAGATCATCGTTACTTTTGTGGGGAAACTTCGGTAGAAAGAGAAATATGAGTTCCAGGAGCAGTTTGGTCATTTTTTTGGCGTTTTTCTTCTGTCTTTTGTCGTCTTTTTTCGTTCGGGCACAGAATATAGAGATCGCGCTGGGGCCGGACCAAATTGGCGAAAATCAGGCTTGGTCCATAACCGTTACAGTCAGGAATGAGCGCCTGAAAGACTATGAAAACTTCCCTGATATCGACGGTTTGCGCAAACGTGGAACCTCCAGTCAGTCGTCCACGAGCCTTATCAACGGACAGATCTCTTCATCCCAGAGCATTACGATGACCTATATGCCCTTGAGGCAGGGTACGTTCACTGTTCCAGCCTTCACCATGAAGGTTAACGGCCAGACCATTTCCTCACCAGGCAAGAGCGTCAGGGTAGGTCCTCCGGTCCAGGTTCAGCGCACGGATCCATTCAAGGGCTTTTTTGATCGCGATCCCGCGGACGACTTTTTCGGCCGGGATGAGACCGAATTCGTCGACGTCCGGGAAGATGCTTTTCTGGCCCTCACAACCAGCAAAAATGAGGTATACATGGGTGAAGGGTTCAACACGACACTTTCTTTCTATGTTGCGGAGAACAATC
>DATBVZ010000161.1:0-6474 GCA_036515095.1 Cyclobacteriaceae bacterium
AATGATAAAACGCCCCGGCCGCATTGCTACCCCCGCCAACACAGGCTACAATATAATCGGGGTAAGGGCTACCCGTTACCTCCTCCAGCTGTGTTCTCATCTCGCTGCTTATCACGGACTGGAACCTGGCCACCATGTCCGGGTAGGGATGCGGGCCAACTACGGAGCCGATGATGTAGTGTGTATCCGAAGGGTTATTGATCCAATGCCTCATCGCCTCGTTGGTGGCATCCTTTAGGGTCATATTGCCACTCAGTGCCGGAATTACCGTTGCCCCCAGTATCCGCATCCGCTCGACATTGGGTCGCTGCCTTTCCATGTCGAGTTTGCCCATGTAAACGATGCATTCCATGCCCATCAGGGCACACACGGTAGCGGTGGCAACACCATGCTGACCCGCGCCGGTTTCGGCGATAATTTTTTCCTTGCCAAGACGCCTGGCGAGCAAAATCTGTCCGACCGTATTGTTCACTTTGTGCGCGCCGGTATGACAGAGGTCTTCCCGTTTGAGGTAGATGGTCGCCTGCAATTTCTCTGACAATCGCCGGGCGGGATACAGTGGCGTGGGTCTGCCCACATAGTCCTTCAACAGGGAGTGGTATTCCTTCTGGAAAGCACTGTCGTGCCATATACCCAGGTATTTCTCACGGAGTTCTTCAACGTTGGGGTATAACATTTCCGGAATGTACGCGCCTCCGAATTTTCCGTAATACCCGCGTTCATCAACATGGTAAGTCATAATTGTCTGCTTATAAGGACAAGTCATTCATTTTTTCAAGTGCGTTTTCAAAGGCAGCCAGCCGGGCAAGGCTTTTTAATCCGGGCGCGTCTTCAATGCCACTGTTTACATCCAGTGCGTGGAGATTCATATCCAGCAGGGAGCGTATGCCGGCAACGTTCTCCGGTGACAGGCCTCCACTCAGGAAAAAGGGAACCGACTGGTTGTATTGTCTTAGCGCAATCCAATCAAAGGGTCTCGCATTACCTCCGTGGTAAATGCCTTTGGCATCAAACATAAAGAAATCCACACACGATTCGTATGCTATGGTGACCCCAAAATCAAATGCGTTGTCAACCGGAAATGCTTTGATTACCTGATAACCCTTATCGCGTATGGCTAAACATTGTTCCGGGCTTTCATTGCCATGCAATTGCACGGCAGTGAGCGAATGACGCAGGGCCTGATCCAGCATTTCATCCGTAGATGCATTGACAAAAACACCCACCTTCCTTACCGACCGCGGCAATGCATCCGGTACCACAAACTCCTCCCCGACATAGCGGGGCGATCCTTTATACATGATAAATCCCATGTAGTCGGGACGCCGTTGCCCGACCTCAACAATATTCCGGTGCTCGCGCATCCCGCATATCTTCAGCCGTACATCCATTCCCCTGATCATTGTGCGCCGTTCAGTTTTCTTCCTTGGTCATTGTTCGCAGCTCGTTAATAAACGACTCGCAAGCCTTTTCAGGACTGCTGTGCCGCATGAAATTTTGCCCCATAAGGAACCCCTCATACCCATAGTCCTTCAGCTCCAAGACTGTTGCCGGTGATTCGATTCCGCTCTCCGAAACTTTTACCACTTCTTTCGGGATGAGAGGAGCCAGCGACTTTGAGGTGCCTGCATCAATACCGAAGGTTTTCAGGTTCCGGTTGTTCACACCGATAAGATCGGCACCGGCCTCCTGAGTCAACTCCAACTCTTCGCGATTGTGTACTTCGAGGAGCACTTCAAGTCCAAACGAATGGGCAAACCGGGTCAACCTTTTCACCGTTGCCGGATCAAGCGCTGCCGCAATGAGGAGGATGGCATCCGCACCGATGGATTTGGCTTCAACGATCTGGTATTCGTCCAGCGTAAAGTCCTTTCTGAGGATCGGGCAAAAGTTGAACTTCCTGGCTACGGTCAGGTCATCGTTACTCCCGCCGAAGAATTGTTTGTCGGTCAGTACGGACAGGGCGGAGGCACCCGCCTGCATATATCCGATCGAGGTGCGTTCAACGGAGACGTATGCATTGATGACGCCCTTTGACGGTGATTTTCTCTTGATCTCTGCAATTATTCCCGATTTATCCCGGCGCCGGATGTAGTGGCAGAGTGATACCGGTTTGGTTCCGAAATAAATACTCTGTTCAAGAAGCCTTACCGGATAAAGGCTCTTTCGCTCTTCTGTTTCCTTTCGTTTGTGTTCGATGATCTGATCGAGTATGTTCATTTTCGGTTTCCGGTTTTATTCAACTACTGGCCTACCAATAACCGGAACGCTTCCAGGGCTTTTCCGGATTTCAAAGCCTCATCCGCGCGCTGTATTGCGGCAGCCAATCCTCCCTTCTGATTGCCGCAATACAGTGCCATCCCCGCGTTTGCTACAACAGCATCGTTTTGCGCTTGTGTCCCTTTTCCCTCCAGCACCTGCAGGAAGATCTTTGCTGAACCTTCGACAGATTCGCCGCCAGCCAGGTCGTTGGGTGATTTCCTCGAAAATCCGAGATCCCCCGGCTCTGCGATTCGTTCGCCGCCATTGAAGAAGTATTTGTACGGCCCGGTGAGCGAAATCTCATCGTATCCATCCAACGAATGGAGCACAACAAAATCCTTTCCGGTTTGCTGATACAGGTAACCGAATTTCCTGGCCAGCTCCAGGCTGAAAACGCCCACCATCTGGCGCCCCGGCAATGCCGGATTTACCATCGGACCAAGCATATTAAAAAATGTCTTCACCCCAAGCTCTTTGCGGATGGGCGCCACATTTTTCATTGCCGGATGGAAAAGGGGGGCATGCATAAAGCAAATGTTGGCCCGGTCAAGGCTGCGTTTCAAGGCATCGGTGTCGTTGGTGAACTTGTACCCGAAATACTCGAGAAGGTTGGAGGACCCGCACGCGGACGAAACCCCATAGTTGCCGTGTTTGGCCACAGGTTGGCCCGCAGCCGCAATAACAAAAGCCGATAACGTGGAGATGTTGAACGTATTCTTCGAATCACCGCCTGTTCCGCACACATCGATCACCGGCAGGTCAAGGTTTACGGGTACGCACAATTCAAGCATCGCATCGCGGAACCCCTCCAGCTCCTCCACGGTTATGCTGCGCATCATATATACCGTCATAAACGCAGCCGTCTGACTGGAATTGTATTTCCCTGTCGCCAGGTCAACCAGCACTTTATGAGCCGACGCCTTCGTGAGCGACCGGTGATCAATAAGTTCGTTTAATATTGCTTTCATCGTGTCCGTTTATAGGTAACAGTCTTCGGGATTTGTCCCTTAATTCTCCAGCCAGTTTGAGATCATTTTTGGTCCCTCCTTTGTCATTACGGACTCCGGATGAAACTGGAGTCCGCGTACGTCAAATACTTCATGGCGAAGGCCCATCACCAGTCCTTCGTCATTAACAGCGGTGATCAGCAAGGAACCGGGTATACTTTCCCTCTCCACAGCCCAGGAATGGTAGTGCGTTGCCTGGAACGAGGAGGGTACATTCCTGAAAAGAATTTCATTCGCATCGGTCACCCTTGCCGTGCTGGTCACGCCATGCAATACCCTGGGAATATTAAACAATTTCGCGCCAAATACTTCACCGATTCCCTGATGCCCCAGGCAGATACCCAGGATGCTTTTTGTTGGGGCATACTTCCTTATGACCGCCTTCATCACCCCGGCTTCATCGGGCAGTCCCGGTCCCGGCGAGATCAATATTTTATCGTAACGCTCCACAGCTTCCGTTTCTATCTTGTCGTTGCGGTATACCTCCGGATCATATCCCAACTCACGTATGATGTGCACCAGGTTGTAGGTGAAGGAATCATAATTATCAAGTACGAGTATGTTCATTCGGGTTTTTGATTCTATCGTTTAATTCACTGCACCGGTCCATGCCGGTTATATGCGTTCGGCCATAATGACGGCCTTGCGCAAGGCCTCAAGCTTATTATTGACTTCCTGGAGCTCACTCTCACTTTTGGATTTTGAGACGATCCCCGCTCCCGCCTGAAAGATAAGGCGGTTGTCGTGGCTAAGTACGGTCCGGATCATGATGGCGTGATTAAAGGTTCCGTCAAATCCGATCAGACCTATCGCGCCGCCATAGAAACCGCGGTTAACATTCTCATATTTGTCGATCAGTGTCATTGCCATGTGCTTTGGCGCCCCCGACAACGTGCCTGCCGGAAAGGTATCGGCCGCCATGGCGATCACTGACGATCCGGTCTTAAGGGTTCCGGTGACTTTTGAAACCAGGTGTATAACGTGCGAGTAGAACTGAATTTCCTTGAATACTTCAACCTGGACATTCTCTGCATTTCTGCTCATGTCATTGCGCGCAAGATCTACCAGCATAACGTGCTCGGCATTCTCTTTTTCATCGGCGGACAGTTTAGCGGCAAGCTCAGCGTCTTCCTGATCGTTTCCTGTTCTTCTAAACGTTCCGGCAATCGGGTAAATGTGCGCCTTGCCTTTGCTTACCTGCAGCTGCGCCTCCGGTGAGGAGCCCATCAGTTTGAAGCTGCCGTAATCGAAGTAGAACAAATAGGGTGAAGGGTTGATAGACCTCAGGGCCCGGTAAACGTTGAACTCGTCTCCCTTGAATCCGCAACTGAAGCGCCTTGACAAGACGATCTGGAAGACATCCCCGCGATAGCAATGCGCTTTGCCTTTCTCAATGATCTTCAGGAATTCCTCGTCCGTATAGTTCGACTCTTCTCCATCGGTAAGTGAGAAGGGATACGTTGCAAACCGGTTGCTCAGGATAATCTGCTCAACGCGATCCAGGGCAGAAGGTGCGTTGGGATCGGTGTGATGTTCAAACAGGCTCAGTTCATTTGAGAAATGGTCGACAACGATAACGTAGCGATAAAGTTTATACTGGATATCCGGTATGACGGCGTCCTTTTCCGATATGGTAACGTCTTCAAAATAGCGAACACTATCGTATGCCATGTAGCCGAACAGCGCACAATTGACATGCTTCGAACGCACAGATGGATCCGTTGCGAACGAATTCCTGAAATTTTCCATCAAGTCCGCAACCTTACCCACATGGTCAACCTGCTCTTTTGCGCCTGAACCATCGGGATAATGGATAACCGCTTCACCCCGCGTTACTACAAAGGAGGCGATCGGGTCACAACAAATGAATGACAGGCTGTTTTCATGGCTGTGATAATCAGAGCTTTCAAGCAACACGCTGGCCGCAAAAACGTCGCGGAGTTTCAGGTAGATATTGACCGGCGTCAAGGTGTCCGCCAGCAACGTTCTTGAATACGTCCTCAGTTGGTATTTCATTTTTTTTTCGATTAGGATCACCGACTCATTTATTCATATGACGATTTGATATTCGGCCGGAGTGGCTTCAAAAAGAAGGCCCGCTGTGAACAGCGGGCCTTCCGGACTATTAGTAAGGTCATAGCTTAGCTGTTCACATATCGCAGAATATGTGCCACCACCAAGCTACTGTTGTCAATTTCCTCATAAATCAGGCTTCTGTTTTTTTACGTGCAGCCTTTTTGGGTTTAGCAGGTACAGGCTCCTCAACCTCTGCCTCTGCATTCTTATCCACCGGCTGAACAACTGCTGCCTTTGGCTTCTTCCGTCGCCGGGAGTTGCCGTAGCTGCCAATGCTGATTTTGCCCCGTTTGGATTTCTTATCGCCTTTACCCATCCCTCAAATTTGATGGGGCAATTATAGCAAAACCAGCCAGTATTTACAAAATCAATTTTGGATCGTCAGGAGATTACCAGATTTTTACCCTTTCGGCTTCCGGACGGTACATTTTATCACCTTCTTTCACGTCAAATGCCTCATAGAAGGCCTCCATGTTTGTCAACGGTCCAGCAGCCCGGTACATACCCGGAGAATGCGGGTCGGTCCTGACCTGCGTCCGCAGTGTTTCGTCCCGGAACTTTATCCTCCAGATCGTAGCCCAGGAAAGGAAGAATCGCTGCTCCGGGGTCAATCCATCAATTGGCGCCCGACGCTCGTTGTTTTTGAAAAATAGTTGGAGTCCGTCGTAGGCCACTGAAAGTCCACCCAGGTCACCGATGTTTTCACCAAGGGTAAACTCACCGTTCACAAACACACTGTCAAGGGGCTCGTACTTGCTGAATTGATCCGCCAGGGCCTTACCTTTATCCCTGAACTTAGCCAGGTCTGTTTCAGTCCACCAGTCCTTGAGATTCCCATTGCTGTCAAACTTGCTGCCCTGATCATCGAAACCATGCGATATCTCATGGCCGATCACCGCGCCCATTCCTCCGTAGTTGATAGCTTCGTCAGCGCGGTAATCATAGAATGGTGGCTGCAGTATGGCCGCCGGAAATACGATCTCATTAAACAAAGGATTGTAATACGCGTTGACCGTCTGCGGTGTCATCTCCCATTCCTTCCTGTCCACCGGTTTACCGTACTTTGACATTTCCCGTTCAAAATTGAAACGGTTGGCGTTCAATACATTCTGGAGATAGGACGACTTCT
>DATBVZ010000162.1:0-2669 GCA_036515095.1 Cyclobacteriaceae bacterium
CGGCACCGGCAAGTCCCTGCTGCAGTCAACCTTTGAACGGTTCCTTCCCATTTGTCCGGCCGAAAATATATATGTGGTAACACACGAAGAGCATGTGGCTCATGTAAAGGACCAACTGCCCGCGTTGAGCCCTGCACAGATCCTTGCGGAACCCATGCGCAGGAATACGGCAGCATGCATCGCCTATGCGAGCTACCGCATCGCCCGGCAGAACATGAACGCCGTCATCGTTGTCAGTCCTTCGGATCACCTGATCCTCAAGGAAGCTGAGTTCCACGAAGTCATTCAGTCTGCCGTTAAGGAAGCTGAAAAACAGGATAAACTTATTACCATCGGGATCCAGCCCACCCGGCCTGAAACCGGTTATGGCTACATTCAATATCACACGGAGAATGGGTTTGCAAAGAAAGTCAAGACCTTCACCGAAAAGCCGGAACTCCAACTGGCAAAGACGTTTATTGAAAGTGGTGATTTTGTGTGGAACTCCGGCATCTTCATCTGGGGTGTTCGGGCAATAATTGATGCCTTGCATGAATTCCTTCCGGAACTTGCGGAGGTCTTTGAAGAAGTATCTCCGAAAATGGGTACGGCCGGAGAGAATGAGGCGATCAGGGAGACCTATGCGCAATGCAAGAACATCAGCATTGACTACGGGATCATGGAAAAGGCAACAAACGTTTATGTGTGCCTGGGCAATTTTGCCTGGTCTGACCTCGGCTCGTGGGGTTCCATCCATGAAATTTCGGCGAAGGACAAGCAACACAATGTGGTCAATGCCAACGCCCTTGTGTACGATACCCGGAACTGCATCATCAAGGGATCACCGGACAGACTTATTGTTGCACAGGGACTGGACGGCTACCTTGTCGGAGAATTCGGGAACGTGTTCATCGTTTGCGAAAAAGACAAGGAGGAGCAGTTCAGGCGATTTGTAAACGATGTAAAGACCCGGCAAAACTCAGGCGAATTTCTGTAAGGCGTGTCAGCCCACACGTTCCCGCTGCCTGAGCGCTTCAAAAATCGCAATGCCGGCAGCTACGGAAACATTTAGTGAGTTGATCTTGCCCCGCATGGGAATTTTTACAAGCACATCCGAATTACGGAGGAGAGCTTCAGATATCCCATCCTCCTCAGAACCGAGAAGTATGGCAAGTGGCCCCGACCCAATTCCTTCGTAAATGCTTTTTTCTGCCTTTTCCGTACACGCGATAACACGGATTCCCCGCTCCTGCAAAAAGCGCACGGTATCTTTCAGGTTCTCCCTGCATACAGGCACATGATTCAGGGCTCCGGCGGATGTCTTCATGGAATCACTGGTGATTGGTGCGTTACCCTTTTCTGCAATCACAATGCAGTCAGCTCCGGCACATTCAGCCGAACGCACAATAGCGCCAAAGTTCCTTACATCGGTTATCCGGTCCAGCAACACAATAAAAGGCTCCCTTCCTTCACTAAAGGCACGATCAATAATATTGTCGAGCGAAGCATATGCCACGGATGACAGGATGCAGACCACACCCTGATGATTTTTGCCGGAAAACACCCTGAGCTTTTCTGCAGGAACATACTGAACGGGTATCCTTAACTGGCGGGCTTTATCGAGTAACGCAACAATAAGATCATTCTTTGTGCCCGATTGGATCATTATCTTATCCACCTCCTTGCCCGCATCCAACGCTTCCATGACTGCCCGGGTACCATAAATCATATCCTTTTTGTCCATACGCTTTTCAGTCAGGCCGGACCTGATTCAAAACCTGGAGTTCCTCCAAAGATCGATCACCTCATACCAGGTAGTAAGGTATTTCCGCTGGCGAATCAGAACAAAATTGTCAGGATCAAACAAGGTAGGCGAGCGTATAAATGAGAAATTGATCTTGAAATTTCCGTTATCGTAGTTCCAGACTTCCCGGTCTTCAAACTGAAAGACTTCCTCCGGGTTGCCAAAAACAATGTAGATCATTCCGCGGTCAGTTTTCCAGCCTTCCTTGTAGGAAGAGAAAAATTCATTGGCCTCTTCCACGCGCCGGAAATAATTGCGCATGAAAATCTTTGCCCTTTCCGCATCTCCGGTAATGGTCAGTATCATGCGATCAAATTGCCTCTTCTCTCCGCGTGATTCGTTAAGACGGTCGAACTCCTGCCGGGTACAGATATACACCAGCGGATCGATCAGATTTTCCAGCTTTCCGTACTTCGGATAATCGTCATGGACACGGAAGGCCAACCCCTGAACGGCGCCGGTATCCTGCTGTATGAGATACATTCCATTTTCGCTAAAGCGCACCTCCTGTCCCACGCTGACCCGAAACGTGGAGTCCGGCATGATAGTCCCGGATACCCGGGCAAGCGCTTCAGAGAAGGCCGGTGCGGCGGCCGGGAAGTCATCCGAGTAATACGAAACGACGGCAGGTGTACCGCCTGACATTCCTTCCACGCTGACAGATTCCCCGGCAGCCAGGTACTTTTTCATCACAGCCGAATCGCCTTTCACAAGATAGCTGTTGACCGGGTATTCGTTCCGAAGCAGCAGGGGATAGTACCAGACTTGCTTCATTGCCAGGTCCACAACGCGTGCATTAATTACCCCCGACACGGCACCCTGCGGAAAACGAACGCGTCCCCGGATCATTGCCCCGGACGTCGCCATCTCAACCGTAACCGCCGAA